>CAZRLQ010000195.1:0-5005 GCA_964600725.1 uncultured Desulfobacterales bacterium | reverse complement strand
TACATTAGGTATGTATTTCGAGGATTAAAATTTGAGACTGACGCCGAAATTGGGTGAAAGAGGGCGTTTTGTAAAGGTATTAAAGGTATTAAAAGATGTCTCACCTGTTAAAACCGGTCTCCCGTTCAATCAGCGTGTAATTGCAGTGGAACAAAATTAAAAAAGGTTATGAGAAAATTCCCATAACCTTTTTGTTTAGCTGGCTGAGGGACAAGGATTCGAACCTTGATTAACGGGGCCAGAACCCGTCGTCCTACCATTGAACGATCCCTCATTAAATATTTTTAGAAAAAATACATAAAAATATCAAAATAGTCAAGTCTAAATTTTTATGATTGTCCCTTATGCTAAAACCGTTTTTTTCAGGTTTTATTCGCAATAAGCTCAATTGCTTTCTTAAGTCTTGATACCACCTTTTTCTTGCCAAGGACTTCTATAATTTCAAAGATTCCAGGGCTGACTGTTTTCCCTGTAAGTGCAACCCTTACAGGCTGTGCAATTTTGCCGAACTTAATTTCTGTATCTTTAATTAAGTTTTCAAATACTTTTTCAAGATTTTTTTCATTGAAGGTTTCAAGTATTTGAAGCCGGTCTAAAAGAAGCTTTAGCGGTTTCAGAACAGAAGGTTTTAAAAATTTTTTTACAGCCTTTTCGTCATATGAAACAGTTTCCGTGAAATAAAAAAGAGCCCCTTCTGCCATCTCCTTAAGAGTTTTGCTTCTTTTATTCAGCGTCCTGATTACACTTTCAAGATGGCTGTCTTCTTCTACCGTGCATCTTTGTTCCTTTAGAAAAGGCAGAAGATGTTTTGCAATCCTGGCTGGAGGGTCTCTCTTGATATGTTCGGCATTTATCGCTAAAAGTTTTTCCTGGTCGAATATTCCAGGGGAACGGCCGATATTTTCAAGAGTAAATTTTTCTATTAATTCATCGGTTTGAAAAAATTCCTGGTCTCCGTAAGACCAACCCAGCCTTACAAGATAGTTCAGAAGAGCATCAGGAAGATACCCCATATCTTTATACGCTGTAACAGACATTGCACCATGCCGTTTGCTTAGACGTGTTTTGTCTTTTCCTAGCACCATGGGTACATGGGCAAAAGAAGGTATTTCGCTTTCAAGAGCCTGGTAAAGCAAAATCTGTCTCGGCGTATTGTTGAGATGGTCGTCCCCTCTGATTATAGTGTTAATCTTCATGCTGATATCATCAACAACGACGACAAAATTATATGTGTATGTTCCGTTGCTTCGCTGTATGATGAAATCGTCAAGTTCATTATTCTGGAAAACGACTTTTCCTTTTATAATATCATTTACAATTGTTATTCCTGAAAGAGGTGCTTTGAATCGGACAACTGCGTTGTCGGTTCTGGCAAGTCCCTTGTTGCGGCAGGTGCCGTCGTATTTTGGTTTTTCTCCGGCTGCCGCGGCCTTCTTTCTCATTATATCAAGTTCTTCTGGCAAGCAGGTGCAGTAATAAGCATGTCCGGAATTTATGAGCTTTTGAATGTAATCCTCATATATATGAAACCGTCTGGTTTGGAAATAGGGGCCTTCATCCCAGTTTATGCCAAGCCATTCAAGTGAGTTTAATATTGCATCTACAGAATTTTGAGTAGAACGTACAACGTCTGTATCTTCAATTCTGAGAATAAATTTTCCATTCATATGGCGTGCATAGAGCCAGTTAAAAAGAGCTGTGCGTGCACCTCCAACATGAAGATAGCCGGTGGGACTCGGAGGAAAACGGGTTATGATTTTTTCCATTTATTTGCCTTTACTTAAATATTTTGATTCGCATTAGGAATTAGCAAAACTGATCGAAGATTATCGATAAAACCGAGCTTAATATTTTGCCATTTAACAAGTCTTTAAATATCAAGTTCTTGCTAAAAAACATGGTAGGTTAAAGAAATCTCATGGCATATAAATCTTATGAAATCAAATAGATGTTTTAAGGTTGACAGCCTTCAGAATAATAAAAATTATTTAATTAGCATATAACTCTTAAGAGTACAATGGAACAAAAATAAAAATATTAATGAAATTTCTTGACAATCCTTTTTAATTAAATTACTACTTATTGAAATTTAATTAAGCTATTATCATGATATTTTTGAAAATAATTATAAATAGTTAAAGGATTACTTATGCCTGTTCCAAAACGCAAGACATCCAAGTCAAAAAGAAATAAACGAAGGACACATCAGAAAATCTCAGCGCCTGATTTAATTGCGTGCTATCAATGTGGAGAAAAGAAACTTCCGCATCATGTATGCCATAACTGTGGTTCTTATAAAGAACGAACGGCAGTTGAGGTTGAAGAAGTGGAATAATATCTATGGTTTTTGGGGTAAGGTTAGAAGACCGTTTGAAAATGAGAAATTTTTGACAGGTCGAAAAATCATATTACCGGGTAAACGTTATTGCATAAATTTTATGGGAAAGTCTGCATAATTGTTCTTGTTGTGGCCTTTCTCTTCAAAGAGATCATAATGCAAGGCAGTACAGGTCTTTTTCCGTTCCTAACACCTGCGTTTAGCACAGGGAGCATTCATTTCAATCAACCGCGCGATTTGAGAATAGCACCGGGAGCCTGCTCGAAATTTTTGATTTTGCTTGCCGTGCGGTATTCCTGCCGCTAATGTGCACAGGCATGAGTCCGTTGATTTATGGTCTTTTCGCCCGATCTCTGCGTCTGCCTGTGCGGTGCACCTGTCTGCGCGCGAACACGCACAGGCGAATGCAGACAGGTTATGCTAAAAAAATAATCCTTGCGAATATCAACTATATGCCTCCGGTTATTTTTCTCGCATGCCCTGACCTCGTACGAAAATCCTCATAAATCAACAGACTCAGATATTGAAGGTGAAACTTTTAATCGCAGTAATACACTTATGCTTATCTTCAAGCTATCTTCGTCCGATATTAAAACAGCAAAATCCTCGAAATAGAACAACTACTTACACCTTTCTGAATTTTAAGCACCCAGGATTGATGAAATTATTTCGTCTTCATCCCCAAACAATTTTCAATAAAGCAGAAAACCCAAGTGCTTCAGCTTTGGGCAGCTCGCTGGAAACTATAAAAAGGAATTATAAATAGATGGCAGTATCTGTAAATAATGCAAAAAATGTCTTGAAAGGTTTGGATATCGAATCAAGGGAGATGGTTTTAGAGACTATTCGCCAGCTAAAAAAACGGCTGCTTACCAAAGAAAAGATTTTTGAATTCGATAAGCATGAACAGTTTCCAGAGGATACAATCCGTAAAATGTTCGGTTCTGATATCGGGCTGCAGCTTCTGTTTATTCCCGAAGCCTATGGCGGTATGGGGGGAGGTGCACGTGACTGTTTTGCGGCAACCCGCGAGATGGCCAAGATTTGTTTAGGTATTTGTACCGCTTTTTTTGCAGTTCAACTTGGAGCAGATCCTATACTTGTAGGGGGCACTGAAGAGCAAAAAGAAAAATGGCTTGGCGCAATTGCCAAGGGAGATACCCTTGTGGCCTATGCTGTGACTGAACCTGGTGCGGGAAGTAATCTTGCAGCTTTAAAAACAAAGGCAGAACCGGTATCAGATGATTCGGGAAAGGTTACCGGATATAAGATAAACGGGACCAAGCAATTCATATCTAATGGAGGATATGCCGACATTGTTACAGTTCTTGCAAATACACCTGAAGGGCAATCATTTTTCATTGTAGAAAAAGGGACAGAAGGTTTTGTTCAGGGAAAGGGAGAAGAAAAACATGGTATACGTTCTTCAAATACATCTCCACTTTCATTTGCAGACGTTTTTGTTCCATTTGGCAACCTTATTGGAGGTGTTCCTGGTAAAGGGTTGAAGCAGGCCAACAAGGTATTTGGCTATACAAGACTGATGGTTGCCGCAATGGCTTTGGGAGCTGGAGAAGCTGCTCTCAATATTGTAATTCCATATGCCAGGGAAAGGATACAGTTTGGGTCTCCTCTTTCAGAAAAGCAGGGATACACACATAAACTGGTTGTGCCTAATGCTGTAAAACTTGAAGCAGCGGCGTCATATATGGAAGAGATAGCTGAAAGACTGGATTCATCTGATGAGGACCTTCAGGTCGAAGGTGCAATTGCCAAGCTTTTCGCTACTGTTGCTGCAAATAAGACGGCGGAAGATGCCATGCAGGCTCTCGGTGGTTATGGTTATATAACCGAGTTCGAGGTGGAGAAGATAAAAAGAGATGTTAAGATTACCTGTATATACGAAGGAACCAGCGAAATTTTGCAGAGCATTATAAGCACCTACCGTTGGAAAAAAACGCGAAAGACAAAGGGCGGTTATTATGGGGATCTCTCACTGGAAATGGAAAAGCTGGATGCTTTTGTCAAAGATGCAGGATGTCACAGTTACGTGATTTTAACAAAAGCTCTTAATGCTATCATTACATTGGTTCATAATCAGAAGTTAACTCGAAAACAGTATATAATGTTTGCACTGGCCGATATGATTACCTATGTGGAAGTCGGAGCAAGTATGGCCAGAAGGGCGGTGGCTCTGTCAGAGGCAGGCAGTTCAGATGCGGAAAAGATAAAAACGATGTCGAGAATATTTGCCTGTGAAGCAGGACAGCTCGTCGCACAGAATCTGATTAATATATTGGCTGGTTCAGGCAATTTTGAGCAAAAAGAGATTTTAGATTTTTTTGCGTCCGTTTCTTACAATGATATGATCTTTAGCTGTGAAAATTTAATAAATGACATGGATCTGGCGGCTGATATTCTGTTTGAAAGGCGAGCGTAAGAAAGAGATTATTTTTCTTTTTGCGGTATTTATGAATCTGTTGATTTATATCCAAATAGATTATAACGCAGCGATTAATGTTTTAGCATTGGGAATGCAAGACAATAAAGGGCTTTGCCCATTACATACGTAGAACTCGATGATCAAGTTTTTTTATAAGCCGCTGAATTTATTAGAATACAAAAAAGCTCTTTCAAATACATCAGACTAATAAAATCAACAGGTTA
>CAZRLQ010000194.1:3870-5009 GCA_964600725.1 uncultured Desulfobacterales bacterium | reverse complement strand
TTTTTATGATATGTAAATATAAATACGATACTCTGCGAATATAAGTGTCTAAAGTTAAGGAATATGCCTTCGGTGTTGCCAATTTTAATTTTTTACAGGCATTAAAATATCTATAGTCCGCCTGTCTGCATGCAGCACACAGGCAGGCCGAAGGCGTACCGCAACCTTAGGCATTTTAGGTACCTTAGCTTATTTTAAACACTTTTTGTTTATCCATTGTATCATGCCGAACTTATTAAGAAAAAAATGGAAATTCCTATGCTGTTAAATTATATCTCTGAAAATTAGCGAAGGGTCTGCTGCCTTGATTGCATCTATAATTTTTACTGTTGCAGCAGTATTTTTCACATCGTGCACCCTTATGATGTGAGCTCCGCTTAAAATAGCAGAGGCAACTGCTGCCTGGGTTCCGGTTTCAATTTCCGATACTGTTGGATTAATATCTTTGTCGTTATTTTTCCCCAGGATGTTTCGTATAAAACGTTTTCTGGAAGGCCCGATCAAAACAGGAAGATCCAGGCTTTTAAATTCATGGAGGTGCCTTATCAATATTAGATTATGCTGAACCGTTTTGCCAAAACCGATTCCGGGATCTATTATGATCTTTGATCTTGAAACTCCCTTTCTTTCAGCATTAACAACTGCATCATTAAAAAAAGTTTTGATCTCTTTGACAATATTGCCATATACAGGTGATACCTGCATGGTTTCCGGTGTTCCCTTCATGTGCATCAAGATAACAGGCACTTCGTATTCGGCGGCAACATCTGCCATTTCAGGATTAAAGCGAAAGGAACTGATATCGTTTATGATGGAAGCACCTGCTTTAATTGCTTGACGGGCTACCTCAGCCTTGGTTGTGTCAATTGAAACAGGGATAGAAATCTCTCTTGAGAGATTTTCAATCACCGGTATTACCCTGCTGATTTCTTCTTTCTCAGTTACGGGCGCTGAAAAAGGTCGAGTGGATTCACCTCCTACGTCAATGATGTCCGCTCCGTTTACAGCCATTTTTTTTCCATGTGCAACTGCATCATCAAAAGAGAAAAACTCTCCTCCATCTGAAAATGAATCAGGCGTTACATTCAATATACCCATTATACGGGTTTGCCTGCCTAATTCAATTTGACAGGAACCAA
>CAZRLQ010000194.1:0-3770 GCA_964600725.1 uncultured Desulfobacterales bacterium | reverse complement strand
TTCGGCAGTCAAGCTGTTTGCTGTAAGCTTAAAATCCGGTTTCATGGAAATAATCAATTCATCCAGCTCTTTACCTAAAACAGTCTCTTTTTCAAGAAGAAGTTCCGCTAATTTATGAAGGATGTCTATGTTTTTCTCTAAAATTTCTTTTGCATGTTTATAACTGTTGTTGATAATTTTTGTTACCTCTTCGTCAATCAACTTCGCTGTCTCTTCAGAATAATCTCTATGCTGTGCTATTTCTCTTCCAAGAAAAATCTGTTCTTCCTGCTGTTCATAGGAAAGCGGGCCGAGCACATCGCTCATTCCCCATGTTCGCACCATCTTCTGAGCAAGTGTTGTGGCCTGCTTGATATCGTTTGACGCGCCTGTACTGATACGGCCGAAAACAATTTCTTCAGCTACCCGTCCGCCAAAGGCAATCGCCAGCTCACTTTCGAGCTGGTCTTTGTATTTAAAATCCCTCTCTTCAGGCAGAAACCATGTAATCCCCGCAGCCCGGCCCCTGGGAATAATCGTTATCTTGTTGACGGCATCGGTTCCAGGCAAAAGACGGGAAACAAGTGCATGCCCGCCCTCATGATACGCAGTGGTTTTTTTGTCTTCCTCCTTTATAACTTTGGATTTTCTTTCCAGCCCCATGTAAACTTTATCTTTGGCATCTTCAAAGTCGAACATTTCAAGCTTTTCCTTGTCTCTTTTTGCGGCAAGCAGAGCGGCTTCGTTTACAAGGTTTTCAAGGTCAGCTCCGGAAAAACCGGGGGTACCCCTTGCCAGTATATTTGCATCGACATCAGGTGCTATCGGTGTTTTCTTCATGTGTACTTTCAAAATTTCCTCACGTCCTTTGATATCCGGAAGGGAAACAACGACCTGTCTGTCGAAACGTCCCGGACGCTGAAGAGCTGGATCGAGAACATCAGGGCGGTTTGTTGCCGATATCAGAATAACCCCTTCGTTTGATTCAAAACCGTCCATCTCAACTAAGAGCTGGTTCAATGTCTGTTCTCTTTCGTCATGTCCACCCCCAAGACCCGCACCGCGATGCCTTCCAACCGCATCTATCTCATCTATAAAGATTATACATGGAGCATTCTTTTTGCCCTGTATAAAAAGATCTCTTACACGAGATGCACCTACACCTACAAACATTTCTACAAAATCCGAACCGCTTATGCTGAAAAACGGCACCCCGGCTTCACCGGCAATGGCGCGTGCCAGAAGTGTTTTACCTGTGCCCGGAGGACCCATGAGAAGCACTCCTTTTGGAATTCGCCCTCCAAGGCGTGTAAATTTCTTTGGATTTTTAAGAAATGATACAATCTCTTCCAGTTCCTCTTTTGCCTCGTCAATTCCGGCAACATCAGAGAAGGTAACTTTTTCCGACTGGTCGGAAAGAAGGCGGGCGCGGCTTTTACCAAATGATAACGCCTTGCCGCCTCCGGATTGCATTTGACGCATGAAAAATATCCACACGCCGATAAGTACGATCATCGGAAACCAGGAAACCAGGACGGACATATACCAGGGTGATTCAGCCAGTGGTTTTGCTTTGATAGATACACCCTTTTGTCTAAGAATTTTTATAAGATCTGCGTCGGGGGGAGCGAAAACCTTGAAACGGCTGTGATTTAAATCTGTTACAGATAGTTCCTGCCCTTGAATAACCACTTCCGCAATACGATCACTCTCAACCATGGAAAGAAATTCCGAATAGCTGATGTTCAGATCGGCTGCATTCCGATGATTAAAAAGATTGTAGAGCATTATCATCATTAGAGAAATTACAAGCCATAGGGCCAAGTTCTTGTAAAAAGGATTCAATAGAAAACACCTCCAAAAATTGATTTTTAACTTAATATTATCAAATATTATTGCTGATTAAGCAAGGAAAAGTTCTATTTTAAGAACATTTACTGTCGAGTTTTTTATTTTAAAACAATTATCTAATCTAAGACCTGCAATCCATATTACCTTCTCCCCGCTCAAGACAACAGGATATTTCAATCGCTCGATCCTCGGTATTTTATTATTTATAAAAAATTTTTTGATCTTTTGTGAACCGGTCATGCCTAAGGGGGTAAAACGATCACCTTGCAGAAAGTTTCTTACCATAAGTGGAAACCTTAGAGCATCCATATCGATAAAAGCTGTTTTGTTCCCTGCGTGCCGGATATCCGGAAGGTCTTTAACATTCATTGCGGAAAACTTTAACTCTTTTCCTGTTTTCCGTATAAATATTGATACTGGTTTCAATCCTGGTTTTGTAATCTTATATTCATAAGATAATATTTCTGTTTTTTCAGATTTATCAGTCCTGCTTTTTTTATTTTCTTTTACAGAAATTATAAGCTTACCGCTGTGCTGCTCAATTCTGATACCGTCCGGAAGGTCTAAAGAGCCCGGTCCTGCGCCTTTTCCCAGAAGATGAATCACAGAGTCAATATGAAAAAAGGTGATACGTCTCAAATTTCCTTTAATTTTTTCAATTGCTTTTCTTATTATCCTTCGTTTTGCGGCAGTATCTGTTTCAGAAATCAGCGATACGGAAAGGATAATCCTGTTATTATGGACAAGCAATACAGCTTTTTCAAAAATGTGCTTGATTGAATTTTCAATCCATTCATTTTCACACCTTAAAATGGCGGCATTTCGGTTAAGTGTTTCGACTATTTTAGGGTTGCAGGATGTTTTTAAAGCGGGTATTAAGTGAAGGCGTATTTTATTTCTTAAATGTCTTGTGTCTCTGTTTGACGCATCCAAAACATACCTTAATCCTCTTGCAGCCAGATAATCGAGAATTTCAGTTCGTGATAAGCCCATAAGGGGTCTGACAATTTTATTGTCTCTCACAGGCGGGATTCCTGAAAGACCTGAAAAACCGGTTCCTCTAAATAAATTCATCAGTATCAGTTCAGCATTATCATCAATATGATGGCCAAGAGCAATCTTATTGAATTTTTCGTTTTCGAGCAGACTGTAATAAAATTTATACCGAACTTGTCTGGCTGCTTCTTCCAGGGAAAGTTTATGTTTTTTTTTGTATCTAAAAACATTCTCCTTTTTTGTAAAAAACGGCAAATTAAGCTTTTGTGCAAGGTATGCAACAAATTCGGCATCATTATCTGAATCATGTCGGCGGAGGCAGTGGTTTAGATGGGCAATGCCTAATTTAAGGTGAAACCTTGAAGCAATTGAGAGGAGTAAATAAAGAAGCGCAACAGAATCAGGCCCTCCGGAAACACCTGCAATTACGGAATCATTCGGCTGGAACATCTTGTATGTCGCGATGGTTTGCTCAACAGTGCGCACAGTTCTGTTTTCAACTCGATTCTTATAATAGCATCTGTGCAATTTTGTCATAAATAGTATCTATTCATAAATGAGGATTTTTGTTCAAGATCAAGGCCTGCATAACGCAGATATTGGGCAAAAAGACCATTTATGGATGGACGCAAATAAGTTCAAAAATCTGCTTGTCCAGCCGATTGCTCCGTAGAGAGCTCAAAGAGCTCACAACAAGGCTTCCAACACCCTGGAGCAGATCTTACTATTGCGGGGCTGCAGGACATGTTTCTGAAAAAACTGTGAAAAATTATATTGCCGCTCAAAAAGGCAAGCAGATGAGAACCTGTAAATACAGGATATACCCGGATAAGACAGCCGGGAAAATGCTTGCTGGAGAGAAACCAGGATTTCCAGGATTCAGGCCAGCCCCCGGATTCAACAGTATTGTTTTCCGTCCAAACGATGGAGCGGGAATCAAGAAC
>CAZRLQ010000193.1:0-5012 GCA_964600725.1 uncultured Desulfobacterales bacterium | reverse complement strand
TTGTCTTCCTGAATAAGAATTTTACCAGAATCATCTTTAAAAGCAGAAGGAATTTCACCAGCCTTAAATCTATTCCATGCTGCTCTGTATTTAATTCCATGATCTCTCGCATAATCTTTTAATGTTTTTATACTATATGAAAAACCATTAAATACTATTTGCAAGTGATTTTTTTATTATACCTTTGATGCAAACTGGGAGATCGTCGATTATAAAGAAGAATAAAAAAAAAGACCGGCGGCAAGGCCATAAAGCAGCAAGAGCCTGTTTGACAAATTTTCTTTTGACTGAACTTCGCATTTGCCTGTGCGCTGCACCTGTTTGCACACAGCATGCGCACACCGGCAGGCGCAGACAGGCCAGATTAAAATTTACACGAAGCGTTGCCGGAAGCACTATATTTTTGTCTTGCCTGCCGGCGTTGCGGATATGCTCCCGACCGCAAGCAAAAATGAAGATTTCAAAACAGGCTCCTGATTTTCAAACACGGTTTTTAGGCATGATTTCAGTCGTCAATATTCTTTTGGAAAGATTAGTGATTAATTAATTCAATGCCACCGTCACGGGCAGCATCTTTAATATGTTCTACGAATATATCCGCAAATTTGTCATTTGAGCCAAGTCCTTTCAATACAGGGAAAACTTTAAATCCTTCTTTTGAAAGGATGCTTTTCCAGGAGTCTTTTTCATCACCGGCCATATCGTTTGTCGCATGGTCACCGGCAACAATCATAAATGGTTTTAATACAATATTTTTTGACTTAGAATAACCCATATGTCCGGTTAAATCGTCGATTCCCGGAAATCCTTCCACAGAACCTATAAAAGTAACGACATCCGGATACAATTTCCGCATCATTTTCTGTGCTTCAAGATAGATTCCTGTTGACCAGTGCTCATTGCCGTGTCCCATATAAACCAGCATTGCATCTTTGTTCTTAGCCAGATTAACATCATCGGATACCGTCTTAAGAGCTTTTTCCATGTCTTCATGGTAATTATATTTATCTCCGGGCATTCCAAGGGCAGGTCTTCCCATTACAAGTTTATTAAACGGCATCCATTTTTCCTTAGTCGTTTTAATGGAATTTAAGGCATCTATATATGATTTTAAATCCTGCGCCTGTTCCATGAAAAAAATATGGGTAGGCTGTACAACGATATTTTTGTAACCATTTTCAACCAGGTCCCCAATTGTTGCAATGATATTTTTTACATAGAGGACTTCATTGGGAATACCTTTATTTAACCATTTTTTTGCGTCAGCCCGCCGTTTTTTCCAGATTGACCTGATGATATTTGATGTAAACGTGATTTTAACCGGTACACCTGGAAATGCCCTTTTAATTTCATCCTGAATATTAATAATCGATTTAACAGCAGAGGGAACGGTTGTGCCAAAAGAAGCCAGCACAATAGCCACTTTTTCTTTATCAGCTTTTCCTTTTCCATGACCGGCCATAACAAAAGAAACAGAAGTAAACAGAACAAAAAAAATTGAAAACATAATGAATGTAAGCCGCTTATACATTTTTATTCTCCTTGGAGCCTTTTTTGAAAAGCCAGTTCATTGACAGCAGACATAACTGGAGATTTCCAAGCAGGCTCTAACTATTTAAAAAGTTGATTTTTTAGTGTTTCATACAAGCAAACCATTAACCGGCAAGAATCAAACCAGGCATCACCTCCTTCACTGCATTTAAGCATAAAAAACCCTTTAAGTTAAAATAACTTAAAGGGTTGCACCCTGTTTGCTTGGCCCTTGAATGAATTTATAGTAAAGATGTTCTTCTCTCGAGAACAACTGACTATAATCAAGAGGCTGTTTGAAAAACTGATGAATCGGCTGCAAAAGCGTGAGAGCGGTTTGCCTTCTCTTTCACACCTTTGCGCTTCAATCCCCCTGTTTTCATACGGCCTCTTAAGGAACGAAAATGAAATAACTTCCACATATAATATCTCATTTTCAGATCATCTTTACCCCGATTTTCAAACAAAAAACTCTTGAAATAGAGCGGCTATTTCTTTGGCTTTATGATTTTGGGACGGGTAAACCCGACCTGAACATGAGCGCTGTCAAGCAGCAGATTGTTATTTCCGCGTTCCTAAAAGGCAGGTATCTGACTCTCGGATCAACCTGCTCAGCCCTTTTTCATTTCTTTCAAACGGAACAGTGGCTATTTATAGATGTCCATATAAATAATTTCACTTCGTTATCGTCCGCAGGAGTAACCTCTCGATAAGTTCGGGCACCTTATGCGCTTTTTCCTTTGAAAAAGGGGGATTTTCCCATCTTTTCCCTAACTTTTTGAGAAGTTACTCGTCGGAGCATTATAATACGCTTTCTTCCCTCTGGCCTTGTGAAATTAATTATCTGAAAATCTATAGCAAATTTTGTACCCGATCACAGCGGCGGGACCGTTCCCGATTTTCACGGGATTCCCTATTAAACCAATATCTATGGTACCTTTTTTGTAAAATCTAAATAATGGCATAAAATTTGTCAAGAAATTTTATCGAAATGAGTTAATTTGAGAAGTTACGAATATGGATAGCTCAATTACTAAATTTATGTTTCATTACAATTACAAATAGTTTGGTAACGGTATTGAAAAAAAGTCATAAGGAGTGTATATGCAATACCATATCGCATTTTCATTAGCCATTAATGTCAATAAAGGAGCAGCAAAATGAAACTCTGCATTTTAACGGGCGGTGGCGATGTGCCGGGTTTAAACCCTTGTATTAAAGCTATTGTTTATCGGGCTATAGATGATGGCCATGAGGTTATCGGTTTTCGCAGAGGCTGGGAAGGTCTTTTATGGTACAATCCTGATGATCCTGAAAGTTTCAATAAGAATGTCATCTCCTTGAACAAAAAAATCGTTCGTACAATTGACCGTTCAGGCGGAACAATTTTGCATACCAGCCGTACCAATCCAGCTAACATAAGGCATGAAGATATACCTGACTTTCTTCGCGGTTCAACAAATCTGAATTTTAAAAATTTAAATTCAAAAAAAGAGAAAATAAAATCTTATGATTTTACAAAGCATCTTTTAAGAAATCTGGAGCATCTGGCAATTGATATTATTTTGCCAATCGGCGGCGATGATACACTTGCCTATGCTGAACGTTTGCACAGGGAGGGCTTTCCCGTAATAGGAATTCCAAAAACAATGGATAATGATGTCTATGGCACTGAATATTGCATCGGTTTTAGTACAGCTATTTCCCGGAGCGTAAAATTCATTCACCAATTGCGTACAAGTACCGGGTCCCATGAACGTATTGCTGTTATTGAACTGTTTGGACGCAATTGCGGTGAACCCACTCTTATCAGCTCCTATTTATCCGGCGTTGATCGAGCCATTATTGCTGAAGTTCCCTTTGATCCGAAACGTCTGGCAGAGCTTTTAATGAATGACAAGGCGGCAAATCCGAGCAATTATGCAATGGTTACTATCAGCGAAGGTGCACGCATGATAGAAGGGGAGATTTCCGAATACGGCAGACCTGATGCGTATGGCCATCAGAAATTGGGGGGGATTGGAGAAAAAACAGGTGCCGCCATTAAAAAAATTACCGGCCAGAATATTATTTTTCAAAGACTCTCTTATCTCATGAGGTCAGGGCCTCCAGATGCTCTTGATTTAATGGCGGCCTCTAATTTTGCTAATTTAGTTATATACCTGGTTGGAAACAAGATCCATGGATGTATGGTTGCTTTGCGTCATGGTAAATATACTCATGTACCCATGAGCACGGTTACAAGCGGCGTAAAAAGGGTAGATGTTAACGAATTGTATGATGAAAACGAATATTTGCCTAAGATAAGAAACGTTCTGAATAAGCCGCTGTTTCTATATTAAGTTTTTATTAACAGAAAGAAAGGGTGTGAAAGGATGAAAATAGATGGATGTTCTTTTGGATCAATAGTTATAGACGGCAAAAAATATTCTTCCGACCTTATTATCTATAATGATGGTCGTGTTGTCGATTCCTGGTGGCGTAAAAAGGGGCACATTTTGTCTGCGGCTGATATTGTTGAGCTGGTTGAATCAAAACCGGAGGTGATTGTTGCCGGTACAGGCATTAACGGTTTGATGCACCCGGAAGATGGTCTGTCTGATTTCCTTTCCCAAAAGGGTATAAAATTTCTTTATGGGCCGAACCAGAAGGCGATAAAGATGTTCAATGAAAATGTTTTAAGAAGCAAAGCGGGCGGCTGTTTTCATTTAACCTGTTAACCGAAAACTTTGAGATAGCATAATTCCACGGCTCTCCTCATCTTTTTCAAGTCTGTTTGAACGTTTCTTGTTCCCAGGCAAGCGATAACATCAAAAGGTGTAGAACAGGAAATGAAGGATGCCCAGATATAGATATGGAAATCTATATCTTGAAAATAAATCAGCTATGTGGTAATTGGATCCAGTTGCTTGGCAGCACGGATTGAAACACAATCTTCAGGTTATCGGTGATCCAGGTCACCAGGGTACTTCTCTAATCGCCATCGACCCGAATTTTGCGAAGTTTCTTGCAGGCTGCATCGAGACGTTTGAACAGCGGGAGGGCACCATCGAAGATCTTGCACGGACTCGGCTGTGATTACAGCCAGTTAATACGAATTCGGGCGTATCTGCCGGGAGTGACGTTTTTGTCCATTGACCTGTCTGCCGGCGTCATAGCTTCGTTCACCCGGCACTTGAGTCGTCTTTACGTTCTGTGGATCGTTACAGAATTCAGGTATCGTATTTATATTTACATATCATAGAAAAAAATAGCTGACAATAGAAAATAATGAGTATCATGGGAGAATGATAAGCGCAAAAAGCTTGAATTTGTAAAAGATACTTCGGCTGACAGCTGGTTATCTGCACGTATGAAACAGGCTGCTGCAAAGCAGGCTCTTTCTGCTGTTAAATCCCGGCGCAAAAAGAAACATAAGCCTGTTTTTAACCGTCCCGTTATGGAGCTTGATTCACGTTTTGCTGATATCAGACAGGACGTAA
>CAZRLQ010000192.1:0-5031 GCA_964600725.1 uncultured Desulfobacterales bacterium | reverse complement strand
ATGAAAAGCCCTTTAGACCGAATATTTTCCTCCTTTATCCTGTAAAGGTGAAAAGTAATCTTTTTGAAACAGGAAGCCGCACTGAATTTCCTGCCTGTTTCGGAGTACGAAGAAGAGATTTATAAACAGACCGGTCTTAAAATGATCTAACCGTACCCTAAAGAGCTTGATGTCCGTCCGGAAAATATTTCAAAAATAGAATACTGCGAGCTTCTTTCCGTAGAAAGCAGCCAGAATGCCTGCATGGTCAATTACAATCTGACACCATCTATACAAGCCTTACTTGATGAAAAGGAGAGACTGTCCGGAAATTTCAGTTCTCTTATCCAGAAGAAATTAAAAAAGATAAATCGGGAATTGAAACCGTTTTCCCAGGCATTTGCCTCTTATTATCAAGAACGAAAAAAGCGTGCCTTTTATTATATCCTGCTCTGGGCCAAAAATAATTATTCGTTATGTTTACCTGAATTCCGGGCTGGTTGCGGCTGCGAACTCAAAGATGGCATTCTTCCTTCTTTGCAAAAGCAGAAGAAAGATAAATATATTCCCTTGACGCTCAGTCTGAACCGGGGGTCGAATCTATTATTCGGCGCCAATATGAGCGGCAAGACAACGGTTTTAAAAACCTTGTATTTTCACCTGATTGCAATCAGATTGGGACTTCCCGTGCCTGCCGGGTCTATCCAGCTCCATTACCCAAAGCAGGTGGAAATCCATCTTAAATCTCCAGGCGATATCCGTTGGAGCCTGTCCAGCTTTGGAGATGAAATCAATTTTTTCACAAAAGCGATAGTCCCCTTTGCCTATATTCTTGTTGACGAGCTGTTCCAATCCACGGATCCTGTAAGCGGAACAGAGCTCTGCAGAATCTTTCTTGAAGAATTCTCCCCAAAAGAGATTATCTTTTTTTGCACCTCCCATTATCCTGGAGTCCTTGATCTTAAAGATATTTCGCTTTTCAGAATGAAGGATCTGGAGTTTAACCAATCTGACCTGTCGAATCAGGAAATGAAGAATATAAGTTTCAGCGATCTGCTTGAAAAAGTCCCTTATAAAATAGAAAGAATTCCTCCTGACAAGATCGGGGCGGTTTTAAAAGAAAGGAGAAAGCCGCTTTCCATTGCTCTTGGTTTTCCTTTGCCTGAATCAATTAAAAAAAAGATCCGCATGCATTTGAAAGGATGAAAGAAGGATCGTAAGATGGCGGAAATTCCACTGGATTTTGAACAGATAAATCGAGTAAAGGAGTTGGCAAAAGATATTGCCGATCAGGTTCAAAGGTTCATTGAAAACTATTCCTCTGTTTCAGTGGAAAGGAGTCTTCTTCGACTTTATGGAGTTGACGGAGTTGACAAGGAGGGAACGCCGCTTCCGAACAGAGTTGTTGATATAATCAAGAAAAAGAAAGGCCTGGAATCTGGTGTTTCACGCTGCCTTGCAGCAGCCATGCTTGAATCTCGAAGAGATGTTCAGACCACTTCGGAACTTATTGAACAGAATAAGATTTCATTGGAGAACCTGAGCAGATTTTCCTACGGAGATATCCTGGAAAAAGAGAAGGAGCTTGCGGAAAATGCCGTTGCTGCAATGGACGCTACCCGGAAAAGAAAATCTGAAAAGCTGAAAGAAACACCTCTGCCAAAACAGCCGTGGCGATACCTGATCGTTGCCACTGGAAATATTTATGAAGATTGTATTCAGGCGGAATCAGCGGTCCGCGCTGGTGCGGATATCATCGCCGTAATAAGAAGCACCGCCCAATCCCTTCTTGACTACGTTCCATACGGCCCGACCACTGAAGGCTTTGCAGGAACATTTGCTACCCAGGCCAATTTCAGAATCATGAGAAACACCCTCGATGAGGTATCAAAAAAAGAGGGCAGATATATTCGTCTGGTGAACTATTCATCCGGTCTTTGCATGGCGGAAATCGCAGCATGTGCGGTTCTGGAGGATCTGGACATGCTTTTAAATGATTCAATGTACGGCATCCTTTTCCGGGATATCAACATAAAGCGAACCTTTATCGATCAGTATTTCAGCAGGCTTATCTGCTCACGGGCAAAGATCATTATAAATACCGGGGAAGACAACTATTTGACAACATCTGATGCAATTGAAAACGCTTATACGGTTACAGCATCGCAGTTGATAAATGAGGCCACGGGCAAGATCGCCTGCCTGACAGACGATCTGCTCGGATTAGGACATGCCTTTGAAATTAATCCTGATGTTGAAAACGGATTCTTATACGAGATCGCCCATGCCCAGCTGGCGAGACAGCTCTTTCCGGATGCACCGCTTAAATATATGCCTCCCACCAAATACAAATCTGCGGATATATTTTATTCCCAATGTATGGATACTATGTTTAACCTTGTTTCTATCATAACGAAACAGGGAATTCATCTTGCAGGCATGTTGACGGAAGCGATTCACACACCTCTTATGCAGGATAGATACAACTCCCTGTGCAGCATCAACTATGTATTTAGAAATGCAAATCTTTTTGGAAACGAGATTAAATTTAAAGAGAACGGTTTTATTGCAAAACGTGCTCAGCAGGTCATAGATGAGGTGGAAATCTTCTTGAGAGAAGTTAAAAAAATCGGCCTGATCGAAGCTATCACCCAGGGGAAATTTGCCAATATCAGCCGGTCCGTTGACGGCGGCAAGGGCGCTGATGGTGTTTTTAAAAAATCGGCTGATTACAGCAACCCTGTCATGAAACAGATTGAACAAGATGGTGCGCTCGATGAATGAAGAAATGATCAAGCCTTATGGGGATACTTTAAATGACGGCATCATGCAGCTCTCATTTACTCTTCCCGTTGAAAATGGGGCAAGAGCGAAAAAGGCGGCGGAAATATATCTGTCCAAACTGAATCTCGAAAATATTTCAGTAGTTCATGCCGGTAAGATTGCTGATAATTTTACCTATTTTGTTGTCTATGCCAGGGCCATACCTGTACTTGACTATTCCGGCGTAAAAGCAACTGAAGCCAGGACAGGGGAAATGAATTTTTATGAAATCAATGATCTCATCAGGACAAAGCTAAGCCGTCCTCTCTCGATTGTCGCTGCATCAATAGGAAATGACGCCCATACCGTAGGAATCGATGCCATTATGAATATGAAGGGGTATAAACAGGATTACGGCATGGAACGTTATCCTGAAATCCGTGCATACAATCTGGGCGCTCAGGTTACCTGTGAAACACTTGTCAGCAAGGCCCTTGAAGTTGAGGCGGATGCAATTCTTGTTTCGCAAACAATTACTCAAAAAGATGCACACCTTCGAAATTTTACTGAATTGATAGAACTGTTGGAAGCGGAAAATCTAAGAGGCCGTTTCCTTTTAATAGCAGGCGGATCCCGAATTACCAATGATCTTGCAATTGAATTAGGGTATGACGCAGGATTTGGACCCGGAACCCTGCCTTCCCAGGTAGCTTCTTTTGTAGTAACAAAATTAATGGAAAGAAAGGGATAAGGGAAACATAATGCACACCTTTCGCTAATTTTCAGAGGTATGGTTTAATTAATCAATTTTGCGAGCCAAAGTGCCAAGAGTTGCGGTGAAACGGTGAAACGGGGAGAGAGAAAGGGTGATACTAAACCTTTGGCCAAAGCATAAGTGATACAAATTCATCAGGCAGCGGGTTATCAATTAGCAGCCAAAGGCGTACCACACCTCTTTATAATTTGAACGTAACATATTTTAATTCGGTGAACGTAAAAAAAACAGCGAAACGTAAGATAATGGAGATCTGTCATAAATTAAGGATCAGTATGCATCATGCTCATTATGCGGGCAATCTTGTTGACGGTGCGAAAATACTGGAGTTGTTCGGTGATCTTGCAACAGAGCTGCTCATACGTTATGATGGTGATGAGGGGCTCTTTAGAGCGTATAGCTCTGTAGAATTTACGGCCCCTGTCTATGCCGGGGATTTTATTGAAGTTACGGGAAAAATAGTAAAAGCGGGCAATACTTCAAGAACAATGGAATTTAAGGCCTGGAAAATCATATCTCCGGAACCTGAATCAGGAGAAACCGCGGCAAAAGTTCTTGAAGCGCCGATACTGGTCTGTAAAGCCACAGGCATCTGTGTGACTCCAAAAGAGAGACAGAGAATAAGGCATGGGAATTAATCCTTTGATCATTACATGCCCCATTATAGGCGCTGAATTAACCAAAGAAGATTATCCGTATCTTCCGGCCGCACCCGAAGAACTTGCCGGTGCCGCAGAAGATGCGGTAAAAGCCGGAGCAACTATTATCCATCTTCATGTTCGTGATGAATTTGGAAAACCTACTCAAAGAATAGATATTTTTGAAAAGGTCTCTGCGGAAATACGCAGCCGGTGTGAATGTATTCTTCAATATTCAACAGGAGGTGCTGCAGGAACTTTGCTTGAAGAACGTTGTGCACCGTTGCAATTAAGGCCTGAGATGGCATCTCTTACCATGGGTACAATAAATTTCGGCCCGGATATTTTTGAAAACAGTGAATATACGATCCGTTCTATCTCCAAAGCTATTTCCAAATACCGGATAATGCCGGAATTGGAAATTTTTGACTGCGGCATGTTAGAGACTCTTTATCGTTATCTCAAGAAAGGATATATTCCGGAAAAGTTCCATATTGATTTTGTTCTTGGAGTGCCCGGAGGAATGGGCGGAGTAGTAAGAAATCTCATTTTTCTTGTCGATCGCCTGAACCATGGTCAAACCTGGAGTGTAGCCGGCATAGGAAGATTTCAGCTTCCGCTTTCCATGCACGCCATAGCAATGGGAGGACATGTAAGGGTTGGAATAGAAGATAATATATATTACAGAAAAGGCGAGTTGACAAAATCTAACGCTCAGCTCATTGAAAGAGTCGTACGTATCGCAAAAGAGATGGATCGTCCCATTGCAACCCTGAAACAGGCACAAAATATTCTTGGACTCTGATATTCACGGTATGTTTAATGTTCCGCTTAATTCAGGCACTTAAGGTAAAACTCTTCAAAAAGTCAGGGCAA
>CAZRLQ010000191.1:0-5039 GCA_964600725.1 uncultured Desulfobacterales bacterium | reverse complement strand
AATTTCATAGCTCAATTGATAGTGAAGTAAAAAACGGCTGTTTTGCAGTTTTAAAGAGATAAATTGGGCGATAAAGCGCTCAGGATTTGGCTGGTTTGTCGGATTCTTATAAAAAAAATAAAACGAAAACTGTAATACACCTGATTTAAGCGGTTTTTGCTCGATCTGCACCGATTTTTTGCACACCATTTTTCGTATCTGGGATTTGTAAATCCGGGGTTTTTGAATCCGGGTTTTGCAAAAATTTTAGATATATCCGGGGGTAAGCTTACCTTGCCGGCAGTGCGGTTTCCGCAAGTCCTTAATTTGTCAAGATACCGGCACATCTCTTAGTAGAAAATCGCTTAATCCGGGATATATAAAAAAATAATAAAGTTAAAAAGGAGAATATTAAACATGAAGATTAGACCATTACAAGATCGTATTATCGTAAAACGTGTTGAGGAAGAAACTAAGACCAAGGGAGGGATAATTATTCCCGATTCAGCCAAAGAGAAGCCGGCTGAAGGAAAAGTTATTTCCGTAGGCAAAGGCAAAGTCAATAATGATGGGAAATTAATTCCCCTTGATATTAAAGAAGGAGATCTGATCTTATTTGGAAAGTATTCTGGTACTGAAGTGAAGATAGAAGGTGAAGAATATCTCATTATGCGTGAAGATGACGTACTGGGTGTGATCGAATAATAAATATTGAGCAATAAATGGAGGATAAATTAAAATGGCTAAAGAAATAAAGTATAATATGAAAGCCCGCGAAGCCATGCTAAGCGGTGTTAAAACGCTTTCTGACGCTGTAGTTGTAACGCTTGGCCCAAAGGGAAGAAATGTCGTTATTGATAAATCCTGGGGGTCGCCTACCGTTACCAAAGATGGTGTCACTGTTGCTAAAGAAATAGAATTGGAAAACAAGTTTGAAAATATGGGCGCTCAAATGGTTAAAGAGGTTGCCAGCAAGACAAGTGATATGGCTGGTGACGGAACAACAACAGCTACTGTATTGGCAAGATCTATATATGAAGAGGGCCAGAAAATTGTTGCCGCCGGCAATAGCCCCATGTCTATTAAACGTGGTATTGACAAAGCAGTTGAAGTAATAGTCACTGAACTCGACAATCTCACCAAATCTACAAAAGATCAGAGGGAAATAGCTCAGGTTGGTACGATCTCGGCAAACAATGATGAAACGATTGGCAACATCATTGCTGAAGCCATGAACAAGGTCGGCAAAGAAGGAGTCATAACTGTTGAAGAAGCTAAAAGCATGGAGACCACACTTGAAGTAGTTGAAGGTATGCAGTTTGACCGGGGATACCTTTCTCCATATTTTGTTACCGATGCTGAGAAGATGGTTGTATCACTGGAGGATCCTTTTATTCTTATCAACGAGAAAAAAATCAGTACCATGAAGGATCTTCTTCCAGTTCTCGAACAAGTCGCTAAAATGGGCAAGCCGCTTATGATCATAGCAGAAGATGTTGACGGTGAAGCCCTTGCAACACTGGTTGTCAACAAGCTGAGGGGTACTTTGAATGTTGCGGCTGTCAAGGCTCCTGGTTTTGGTGACAGGCGTAAAGCCATGCTGGAAGATATCGCTATTTTAACAGGCGGCCAGCTTGTATCAGAAGATTTGGGGATTAAGCTGGAGAATCTCGGTCTTGCAGATCTTGGTAAAGCTAAACGAATTTCAATTGACAAAGATAACACTACAATCGTCGATGGGGGTGGTGAACGGAGTGCGCTGGAAGGACGTGTAAAACAGATCCGGAATCAAATCGATGAGACAACTTCCGATTACGATCGTGAAAAACTTCAGGAGCGGCTGGCAAAACTGATCGGCGGTGTTGCGGTTATTAATGTAGGTGCTGCGACTGAAACAGAGATGAAAGAAAAGAAAGCTCGTGTTGAAGATGCCCTGAATGCTACCCGCGCAGCGGTTGAAGAGGGCATTGTAGCAGGTGGCGGCGTTGCTTTGGCTCGCTGCATTGATGTTGTGGACAAACTTGACCTTCCTCCCGAAGAAAAGTTAGGTGCAAATGTTGTTAAGCGTGCGCTTGAAGAGCCCCTTCGTCAGATTGCCAACAATGCAGGACTTGAAGGATCAGTGGTAATCGAAAAAGTAAAGGCAGGCGAAGGTCCATTTGGTTACAATGCAAGTACCGATAAATATGAAGATCTGATTGCAGCAGGCGTGATAGATCCTAAAAAGGTGGTCCGTTTAGCTCTGCAAAATGCAGCAAGTGTTGCATCATTGATGTTGACTACAGAAGCAATGGTTGCTGACAAACCGGAAGAAAAACAAGAACCCATGATGCCAGGAGCTGGTGCCGGTGCCGGCGGAATGGGCGGAATGGGCGGAATGGGCGGAATGATGTAGCATCTGTTTTTTTCCGGGATTACAAGTAGATTACAAGTAAAAGTCCCCATGCACTATGTATGGGGACTTTTTTATTTTAAAATAGAAGGAGGGAAGATGAATTATTTTTTTCGCATGCCTTGATCTCGAACGAAAATCCTCATAAATCAACGGACTCATAGATTGGGCAAAAAGGGCTGTTTTCAAACAGGCTCTTATACACAACAGAAATAGTACTTCCTCAAGCGTTAAGATCAGATTGAATTGTTTTTCTTGTTGTTTCCATTAGCCGTTTAATGTCATTGTCACTATAGTCTGAAGTATTAATCGGTTTGTGTATGGTCAATGTCGCGTATCCCGGAAAAAGATCGAGTGTGCCCGGAGGTAAAATTTTTCGGGTGCCGTTAATGGTCAAAGGAAGAATTGGCAGATTGAGATCAATGGCCATTCTAAATGCGCCTTTCTTGAATTTTCCAAGTTTCCCATCTTTGCTTCTGGTACCTTCAGAAAAGAAAAAGACCGAGGTTCCGTTAATTATTTTTTTCTTAGCGGAGTTAATGGAAGCCAAAGCTGCAGCCATATTGGTTCTATCAATGAAAATATGGCCGAGTTTCTCGCTGGCGATACCAAAGACCGGAATTTTTCTTAATTCCTGTTTCATAATCCATTTAAAGTTTATGCCTAACCATCCGTATATTACAAAAATATCATACTGGCTTTGATGATTTGATACAATCACATACGACTGTTTTTTATCAATATTTTCTTTCCCAGTACGTTTCACAAACATGGGTGTTAAATAGCTGTTGAGTTTTGACCACCCAGTTCCGCAGATTGAATTTGCAAATTTTGAATTAGTTGTAAAAATCAATACAAAGGCCAAAATACATGTTAAAAAAGTCGAAATTACAAAAAACGGTCCAAAAATAAACCATTTATAAGGTTGATATAATATATATAATAGTCTTTTCATAATTCATTGAGAAACATGGAGAGATAGTTACGATAAGACAGGGCGGGCTAAAATTGTAATCTGAAGAGCCAATTTCAAAACGCCCCCTTTTGCCCGATCTCTGCGGCAGGCGAAAATTTTAATCCTCGAAATATCCAACATATTCCTGTGGTTAAAATTTTCACCTTTCTTGACCTCGAACAAAATTGAACATTTTGAAACCGGCTCTTCAGAATACAGAAAGTATATTCATTGCGGTTGCACAAAGTGAAGCTTTTAGCGCTAAGCTTGCAAAAAATTTCCCGTCCTTGGCCATACTCTTAGATAAATTTTTACGCATAATGAAAGGCGTCTATTTTCCGACAAAATCTTCTATCTTTTTTTTTGCAGATTCAGGAAGTTCATCGAAAAATATTGCAACATCATAAGAGTTATCTCCAGAAAAATTCTTCTCAACCCTTACTACTGTTCCTCTACACAAAACATTGCCGTCAGGTAGTTTCAAAACCATTTCTATCCGGGTCATCTCGGGAATGACTTTCTCCACGTGACAGAGAACACCGTTGCAACTTAAGTTTTTCGTTATGCCAACGATAATTTGCTCGCAGCCTATGGATTCTATTTTAAGATCCAAGGCCTTTTCTATACGAGGAAATTTCCTTTTTTCCACAAATGACGAATTTATCATGTCGGATTCCATAGTTTAATTGCTGAAGTTTTTAACTAAGTTGAGTGATTTTTTGCGCACGGCTTTGCCTAACCGCACGCAGACATATAAACTTAAATTGTAATCCTCAAAATACAGAAAGTGTATTTCAGCGGCCGCATGACACCATACATTTTTATTATGAAAACAATAAAATCAATAAAAAATCAAGGGAAAAGAACGATGCAAAGGAAATTTGGTTTGTGCCAAACGTCCTTAAAATTGATCCATATCGGCCAGTGACCTTTAGATTAAAGACAACGCGGTGTTCAAACCGGTATAACACCCCATTCAACATGAAATGAATCTTTAACCACCGACGCAATATGTCCATCAAAAAAGAAATGCTCTATCATTATTTTTTTGCCTCTGTAGCTTACAATAAGATTGTAATTGTCAATTACCTCTATTACACGGCATTTTGAAAGATCAGAAAGTCCTTTCCCAGCAGCTTTAAGAGCGGCTTCCTTTGAAGTCCAGTAACGAAAAAACTTTTTAGAACGGTCACCATCTATAAGATCCCATTCTTTGTTATTTGCAATTTTTTTGAAAAGCGAATCTCGACAGGGACGCATTTTCTCAAGATCGATTCCAATCTCTTTTGCCGCTGTAACACCGGCGACATATTCAGGCTTATGGGTAAGTGACCAGTGATTACCGTTAAAAGGTATCGGAGCACCATTTTCATTTTTAGAAAGATTAATCAAAAAAACACCGTTTTTCCTGGCTGATATTTCGACAGCGTGTCTGGCATGGCTGCTTAGATATCTGACCATCTCTCTTCCTTTAAGTGACTGTTTGTTATGAGCGACGGGAAGTATTACAGGATAAACGACATCTATGTTAACTTGCATAAATAGCTCCTTTTCCCGCAATTTCTCAATAAGTTCGGGCACCTATGTACTTCCCCCTTTGAAAAAGGGGGATTGAGGAGGATTTTTCTATCGTTGCCCGAACTTATTGAGAAGTTACCTTCTTGAGTTTTCGAAAAATAGTTTACATAAACCTTGGGTATTTGGCATGCAAGT
>CAZRLQ010000190.1:0-5049 GCA_964600725.1 uncultured Desulfobacterales bacterium | reverse complement strand
AATGATGGTAAAGAAATAATCATTACAAAGAGAGGAAAACCCGTAGCCAGAATAGAGCCCTTAGCCCCTAAAAGCGAAATCGAGTAGCCTGGTTTCTATAATGAAGCCATGCTATCAATCTGAAGGAGTTCAGGGCTGAGATTACAACGGATGAGATATGTCTTAGACCGTCCGCAAATAAGCTGAACCGGCACATTTAAATACGCTGTTGATTTATCAAGAATCAAGAAAGCACACTAATAAAACGGGCTCAAGGGCCTTGGACATTCTGCATGTGGCTCCAGCTTTATCAATTAAAGCTGACATGTTTCTTACTTTCAACGAGAGGCAATCCAAATTAGCAGCTCTATCCGGAATTCGGGCGAAAAGACCATTATAATGCTTCTCTTAATATTTTGCACATGGGACAATATGGTGTCCATGCCTTGCAGCCAAATCTGTAATTTTCAAGAAAAAAGATAACTATCTCATATTTTAATTATGTTCAAAAAAGGCAAAGTAATACTTCAGACGGGGACTTTGATATGAAAGATGTCAGATCAATTGGCACCAGCACCCAGATTTGCGCTGTTATCGGCAATCCGGTTCTCCACAGTCTTTCACCTGCAATTCATAATGCCGCTTTTGCGGAACTGGATCTGAATTTCGTTTACGTAGCTTTCCAGGTCGAGGATGTAAAGAGCGCATTGGCAGGCATGCGGGCATTAAAAAATTTTCGGGGCATGAGCGTTACTATTCCCCATAAAATTGAAGCCATGAAACATGTGGATGAAATAGCGGAGGTAGACAAAAATATCGGTTCGATTAATACAGTTATTAATGAGCAATCCAAGCTGGTCGGGTTAGGCACGGATGGGCCTGGTGCGTTAAAGGCCATCATTGATGCAGGTGTAGAAATCGGCAATAAAAACATCTTGATGCTGGGCTCAGGGGGCGCGGCGCGGGCGATTGCCTTTACCCTCGCCAGGAATGTCAAGCAGGTGGAACTTTCAATTTTAGATATCAATGAGACGATGCTTCAAAAGCTGACGGCTGACTTAAAAGACGGTACGGATGTTTTCATTAAATCTGATTTGCTGACTGATAGCTCTCTTGCCGCAGCGATGGAGAATGCGGATATCATAATTCATTGTACGCCGGTCGGTATGCATCCAAACGAAAATGCCTCCCTGATCTCCGCCGAACTCTTCAGGCCAAAACAGGTTGTTTTTGATATTGTATATACGCCCCTTGAAACAAGGCTGCTTGCCGAAGCCAAATCCCGCGGTCTTAAAGTGATTTCAGGGGTCGATATGTTTATCAATCAAGCGGTTTTGCAGTTTGAACGTTTTACCGGCGTTGATGCACCTGTTGAGGTTATGCGGCGAGTGGTAATGGAGCATCTGGGAGCATGAATATCGTATTGATCGGATATCGTGGTACAGGGAAGAGTGTTGTGGGAAAGCTTCTCGCCGAGCGCCTTCAGATGCAGTCTATTGGTATGGATGTCGAGATAGTTAAAAAGGCGGGTATGTCAATTCCGGAAATTGTGGATAAATTTGGCTGGTCAAAGTTTCGCGATATAGAGTCTGAAAAAGTCAGGGAAATGGCAAAACTAGATAATATTATTATTGATACCGGTGGCGGGATTATTGAGAGGCCTGAAAACATCGAGACCCTGCAGCCGAACTCGCTTATATTCTGGTTGAAGGCTTCAGTGGATACTATTGTATTGAGAATTCAGGGAGATACCGAACGGCCTTCCTTGACCGCTGGAAAAACTTTTACTGAAGAGGTGTCGGAAGTCTTGGGGCGAAGGAATCTCAAATACAAAAGAGCCGCCAATTATGAAATCGATACAGACGAATTAACTCCAGAGCAGGTAGTAGACAGGATTGTTGAAATTTGTAGGAGAGGATAGGCTAAAAAACCGTTTCTGTCCATCTGTCTGTATATTACAGTGAGCGGATAACAAATAACCAATTCACAGGGCGGTTTGACGAACAGACAATTAATTACAGTCAGAGATAAAATATGGCAGAAAATGGTGAATGAAATCATAAAGGGACAGCTCTCAGCGATGTAACGGCAAAAAAGAAATATGGGGTTGACCGGGACTTTATTGTGAAGGGCATAAAAGCCGGTAAACTTGAATGCCGGAAAGGGGTGATGTGGGGGAATCCATATCTCGGGCTTTTGAAAAGTCAGCTTGAGAAGTACATCGACGAAGAGCCCGGTCATGATCGTTTGTCGAACGTCAAGAAACAGGCAGAGCTTAAAAAGATCAAAAAAGAAATCGCTAATTTAAGAAAGAGACTGAATAAACTTCAGGCCCAAAAAATGGAACTTGAGAAACAGATAGTGAAATAGGAGACCGGACAAGGCGCTTGAGAAAGACCGGGAGGCTGTCCTGAAATGGTTGTTTTCCGCAATCTCTGCGTCTGCCTGTGCTGTCGCATCTGCCTGCGCCGTGGACGTGGCAGGCAGCTCAGACAGGTCGGGCGAAAATCTTAATTCTCAAATTCCTTCACCTTGCAAAAAGTTTTTCATTCTCAGACAGTCTTCTGAGCAAAGCTGCGCCGCTTTCTGATATCAAGGGTTTTTGTTTATAGCTGTCCGGCTCCTCGGCTTTACATCGGAGATACGGGTTAAACCTTATATTTACCAAAATCTTCCGGCTCAAGATTCTTAAGATACTCTGCCCATTTTTTCCCGGATTCGCTTTTATCCAAAGCTTCCGCTCCTTCGTCTTCTGATTTTGATTTTTTGATAACTTTGTCATCCACATAGATAGGCGCACTAAATCGAAGTGCAATAGCAATTGCATCGCTTGGCCTGGCATCCATGATAAAATTTTTATCTTTGGAATCAAAATAAATTTTTGCATAAAATGTGTTATTCTTCAAATCACATACTTCAACCCTCGATACTCCAAAATTAAGATTATCCATAATATTTTTTAAAAGATCGTGTGTCATGGGACGATCGAACTTGATATCCTGAAGAGCCGTAGCTATGGAAGTAGCTTCAAGCAATCCAATCCATATGGGTATTGCCTGATCATCTTCTTCTGATTTAAGAACAATAATCGGCGTATTTGTTGCCGGGTCCATGGTCAGCCCAGCTATGCTTACCTTGTGCAGCATAACTCTCTTCTCCTTTCAGACCTGTAAATTTGTATCCCTTAATCCGTATTTCTAAAATAAGTTAAGATTCATTTTTGTATCTTCTCTATAAGTTCGGGCAACAATGGAAAAATTCCCCTTTTTCAAAGGGGGAAGCACATAAGGTACCCGAACTTATTGAGAAGTTACTCATTTTTCTGCGACAGACCCAAGTTTTGCTTGAAGTGAAGTGACGGCAATATATTTCCGCCTTGCCCGACCTCAAGCAAACTGAAATGTTTCAAGCTGTGCTGTTGGCCGTTAGTAGCTCACCGTCAGCATTGAAAAGAAACAGGTGTATTCAAAGCGGTTAAATTCTTCGCCTTCCTTTATGGTTAATTCTTCATGAAAAGTGCGGGTTAAAGGTCTGACCATATAGTGAGTGAGAAAAAGCTTTTTCAATTACCACTTTAACCATTTTCCCAGTTAGAACTTCATGACGAGAATTAAAATTTCCATTTTGTGTAAAATTTACTATCCTGTTGGAAGGTATTCGCCCTGTCCACTGGATAGAATATCTCTCTTCTGAATCAATGCAACTCTGTTTCTTGCTTAAACCATCAACGAGAACCATCTGAGTTGATCCAAGAAACCGTTCATTCTTTTTATCGG
Source organism: uncultured Desulfobacterales bacterium (assembly GCA_964600725.1). Classification (GTDB taxonomy): domain Bacteria; phylum Desulfobacterota; class Desulfobacteria; order Desulfobacterales; family CAZRLQ01; genus CAZRLQ01. The sequence continues at coordinate 1,294 of CAZRLQ010000190.1, read as the reverse complement.
AAATATCTGTCTGTATTTTTAACAGTCTTTGTAATCTATCTTTCTTTTCCTGATAAGATATTTTATTTTTAAAATCTGCTGCCGGAGCGTTTTGGCGATCAGAATACATAAATGCAAAAATACTATCATATCTTACTTTATTAATCAAATTCAGAGTCTCTTTAAAATCAGCCTCTGTTTCACCTGGAAAGCCGACAATAAAATCAGAGGTGACTGCAATATCCGGGCAGATATCGCGCAATTTATCTATCTTTCTCAGATACTGATCTTTTGTATATTTGCGGTTCATTCTTTTCAGGATTCTGTCAGATCCGGACTGTACCGGCAAATGAATATGATTACACAGTTTTTCGAGATTTTTAAAAGAATATATAAGTTCTTCTGAAAGATCCTTTGGATGTGAAGTTGTAAATCTAATTCTTAAAAGACCATCTATTTCATTAATTCGATAAAGCAGTTCGGAAAATGAACAGAGCCTTTCTTTTATGCCGTAGCTATTTACGTTCTGGCCGAGCAGAGTAACTTCTTTTACACCTGAATCAACAAGGTGTTTAATTTCATCTATTATGATTTCTGGAGATCTGCTCCTTTCCCTTCCCCGTACATAGGGAACAACGCAATAGGTACAGAAATTGTTGCATCCCTGCATGATCGTTATAAAACTCGCCGTTTTTTCAGTATATGAATCAACAACGTAATCAGAGTCATTAATTATTTCTGATATTTTAATGTCAGCTATACGGTCTTTTTTTGACTCAATCTTTCTAATAATACTGGGCAAACGGGCAATAGCATCCGTTCCGAAGACAAAATCGACATATGGCAGTTTTTCAAGAATTTTATAACCTTCCTGCTGCGCTACACATCCACCAACCCCTATAACAAGACCGCTTCTTTTTCTTTTCAGACCTGCAAGACGCCCTAAAAAACTGAATGCTTTTTGCTGGGCTTTTTCCCGTATTGCGCACGTGTTAAGAATTATCAGATGAGCTTTATCCAAAGATTCAGTTATTCTGTATCCTAATGGCCTTAATCTCTTTGAAATCTGGCCGGAGTCATAAACATTCATCTGACATCCGATAGTATTTATGTACAGATATTTTGTATCCATTATTTTTTTATATTACCTAAATCCTGCATTCAGTTTTCGCGGAATGATTATATCTGCCTCATGTTTCAGCCTGTTAATTGATAATACTGCATATAATTAACATTCCCCTGTTGATGAATCAGAATCAGAGGAATTCCGCCATTATATTCCGCAAAAACCGGACCCTGCGGGAGCGCCGCTTTT
>CAZRLQ010000189.1:0-5071 GCA_964600725.1 uncultured Desulfobacterales bacterium | reverse complement strand
CTTAATAAATAAGCTGAATCTCCACAATAATTCGCTATGATCCTTAATTAGTTAAACGATTTTTTGCAAAGAAATATGCCTTAGATATTGATATAATGGTTCACGAAAACTGCGTGTCCCCCTGGCGGCAGGAGAGGCATATCCCGCTGATATATCGAAGACTTTCGTGGATTCTGGTGACTTCTCAAAAAATTAGAACAACAATAGTAAAATCTCCCTAAATCCCCTTTTTCAGAGGAAGGAAGCACATAGCTGACCGAACTTATTGAAAAGTTACGATTTTTTGATGTGCAAAAAATCATTTCGGATCAAGTAAAATATCGCTCAACTCAGGGGAACTGTTATTTCATGATAGTTCTCCCTCCTTTATTTAGGATAATGTGCAGTAAACAGGTTTTTAATCCTGTGGTTTAAGCACAAACATAGATGGTAAAATTGAAACATCCGCCCAATACTTGTCTATAAGAAGTTTAAAAACAATTCCCTCGTCATTTGAAATCATAAGTTGTGAAGGAACTTTATATTCTTTAACATTTTGTGCTTCTACGTTTTCAAAAACAGAGCGGTACAAAAGAGAGCCTGTTTCATCATATACTTCAACTTTGTAAATTTTGTTCTTGTTTTCATTAAGATATATTTTTTCAATTACATTCCACCGGTTTTTACCAAGAAGCAGAATATAGCCTTCGTTGGCTCTGTTTTTTGTTAATGCGGCATACTTGTATTTGCGTAAAGGCACACGGCCTGCTAACAGAGCAATAATTTCTTCTGGTTTTATAGGTATGGAAATGATTGGTTTTAACCCATCATCGGTTAAAGATTTTTTATAAAAATGGCGGTCAACATGGGATGCAAAATATAGATGTTTTCCATCAGTTGAAAGGCTCGCCAAAGGCATTCCAGAAATATTTCGAATCAGGATGCGCATACTTTCCGGACTTGCACCGATCCAGGCTGCACGTTCGTTGATCTGAATTTTTCCCTTGTTCCAAAGTTTTATTTTACCAATACCCTTGAAGGTTTTAAGCTTATCATTTTCGTTTTTAAGCATCAGCAAAATATTTTCCGCTTCCGGTGACTTGTATGGATGCTTAAAGTCATAGGACTGTTTATGAACTTTTGCAGTAAAGATGCCGCAGGCTGGAAATAAGAATAGCGCTATAAATAAAATAAAAAAGATAGATAATTTAGTCATTTATCCGTGATAATTTCGATTTTTTTTTCAAGCTGTGATCTGTCATCTTTTTTTAAATCAAAAGACCGCCGATAAAATTTAAGAGCATTCTTCTCGTCATTTAGTTTCATATATACATCGCCCAAATGTTCCAATATGGCGGGATCATCTGGAACCAGTCTGACCGCTTTTTCCAGCGATTTTAATGCCTTTTCGAAAGATCCTTTTTTAAAGTATACCCATCCAAGGCTGTCTATAATATAGCCATCATCGGGTTTGTATTTCAAAGCCTTTTTGATGAGAACTTCAGCCTCATCAAGGTTTTGTCCTGTTTCAGCATAAGTGTAGCCTAAATAATTCAAGGCATCTGCATTCTCAGGATCAAGCCTGATCACTTCCTGCATTTTTTCAATGGAAGCATCTTTTTTATTCCATTTGTCATAAACAACTCCAAATCGAAAAAGAATACTTATATTATAAGGATCAATTTTTAGCCCTTCTATTAATGCTTTTTCAGCTTCTTCAAAATCACCAGTCTGTTCAAAAATTAAGCCAAGATAAAGAAATGGCTCGGAGTCATCAGGAATTTCTTTGCTTAAAGCTTTTAATAAATTTACAGCCTTATCGGTTTCTCCCTGTAATTGGTAAAGAAAGGAGAGACGAATTACTGCTTTTTTGTAAAATCTGGTTTTGGGCAACACCTTTTTATAGTGGCTTATGGCCTCATTTTTATCTTTTTTTTCATCATAAATTATACCGGCAATGTAATGAAGGTCGGAAAAATCCGGCACGGCCTTCAACATGCCTTTTAAAAGGATTATAGCGGCATCATGTTTATTTTGTTCTACATATAGATGTATAAGTTTTTTTATTACTTCAGAATCATTAACACTTCTGATTCCCAAATCCTTAAAGATTTTTTCAGCTCTACTTCTTATTCCATTTTTATAATAAAAACAGCCAAGGCCTATGGAGGCTCCTATATTATTTGGATTTTTCTGAAGAATGTTTTTGTATGTTTGAATAACCTTTTTTTTTTCATTCTTGGCTTTATAAAGGCTGATCAGTTCAAATAGCGGACTTTCAAGTTCTGGTTCCAATTCCAGGGTTTTCTTAAATTCTTTTTCAGCTTTATCAGTATTGCCCTTTTTTAGATAAATCTTGCCAAGAAAAAAATGTCCCACATATGAGCTGGGGAAATTATCAACAAGCAGACTGTAAATTCTGAAAGCATTGTCGAGATCATCCTTTTCCATATACAAATCGCCAAGGAGTATATAAATATTTTGTTGTTTCGGATTGATTGCAAGTATCTTTTCATAAGTTTTCCGGGCATTGTCAAACTGTTCCAAACTCTGTTTTATTTTTCCGTAAATGATAAGAGAATTAAGTTCCTCAGGGTTTTTTTCAAGTATGCTTTCAACGACTTTTAATGCCTCTTCATTCTTTTTTTCCCGGAGTAAAAGGATTGTGAGCTCTTTTTTCAGATATAAAGATTCAGGATCCAGTTCAATTGCTTTGTTGAAATATTTGATTGCTTTATCCGGATGCCCTTTTTTTGTTTGCAGCCATGCCTCTATATAATAGTAGTAACTGCTTTCAAGCTTACTTGAATCATGAGAGTCAATCATTTCATTTTTCTGAGTTTCATTGATTGACAATTTAATTCTTTTATTAAATGTACAGCCTGCAAACATCAAAAATGCTAAAACAAAAATGACCGGCTTAAAAATACTGGCTTTCATCTAAAGAATATTTCCTGCTATTTTTTTGTTAAACGTTGTTGGTATAAGCGTCAAAGTCAGGTATTGCCCTTTTGAAAAAATCTTTCACTTTGTCGATTATATTTTTTTCAATCTGCCGGACACGTTCCCGTGAGATTCCGTAACGGTCACCAATTTCTTGTAATGTAACGGGTTCATCTGCGAAGATACGCTGGTCAAATATTTCGAGCTCTCTTTTATTCAATTTTTTTCTGAATTTTACAATTTTATCGTGAAGAAGAATATCCATCTCCTTTTTTGCTAAAATGTTTTCCGCTGATTCAGATTGTTCGGTTAAAAACTCGATTTTTTCTGCATCAGCACCATCTTTTACCGGAGCGTCCAATGACATATCCCATCCATCAAGACGCTGTTCCATATTTATGATTTCATTTTCAGATATGCCAAGTCTTTCTGAAAGGAGTTTCGGCTCAGGATTAAAGCCTTTGGCGATCAGTTCTTGTTTTTCTTTCTTTAACTTAAAAAAAAGTTTTCGTTGATCCTGGGTCGTCCCAATTTTTACAAGTCGCCAATTATCCATTAAAAACTTAAGAATATATGCTTTTATCCAAAATGAAGCATAATAAGAAAATTTTACATTTTTGTATGGATTGAATTTTTTTACGGCCTGAACAAGCCCGATATTCCCTTCCTGAATTAAATCCAAAAGATTTTGCATCCAGGTTTTCTGAAATTCCAGTGCTATTTTAACTACAAGCCTTAAATTGGAAGTCACCATTATATACGCCGCTTCCGTGTCGTTATGCTCCAGAACTTTTCTTGCAAGTTCTTTTTCCTCCTTTCTGGTGAGCAGACTGTATCTGCTTATTTCTTTGAGATAACTCTGAAGTGGATCGAGTTTGATAAGATCTTTGGGGGATGATTTGGAAATCATCTTTTTTTTACTCTTTTTAAAACCGGTTTTAACTTTTTTACTTTTTAATAATATTTCCTGTTTTCTTTTCTTTTTATTCATGATACTTCTTTTGCCGTTTCCTCACCGCCGGTGATGCAATGCAATGTCTTTTTTATAGCTATAGATTTTCAGATAATTAATTTCATAAGGTTAAAGGAAGTAAGGCGTATTATATAATACTCCGACGACCGATAACGCAGTGAAATTATTTGTATGGACGTCTATATTAAGAAGAATCGAAAATACAGCTTTAAAGCAATGCTCCATGCAAAATCTGAGGCTGACTTTTCTGCGTACGTGCCAGGCACAACACATGCATGTGCAGAGATTGGACAAAATAGGGCGTTTTTAGATCGGCAACCATGATATTTTTAAAATTTAAGCTTATAAAATTATAATGATCAAAATTGACCTAAAACAGAATTGCTGGAACTTGCAGGGCAGATGCATCTGGAAATCTGCTTATGATTTTAGGTTGATTCTTTCTGCAGCGGCCGCCATCCAAGAGAAGACGCTGGCTTAAATTAAAATTTCATGGGGAAACGTCGCTCCCACCAGCTTATACTTTTGATAACAGGATTCAATCATCAAACCTTAAAGGTTGAACCTTTAAGGTTTGATGCCAATGGCGTTACTGTTCCATTGTCCAAATGCGTCTACCTTGCTGTAAGTTGGGAAATTAGTTGCAATTTTCTCTTTTATAAACTATTATTTATTTTTTTTAAAGCCTTAAGTTTAAGGAGTATAAAAAATACGGCATTCTTCAAACCTGGTTTACACTTTTTGCCTGGTACCCGCGATCTTTGCTCGGGAATCCGTATGGTATACATTCCCACGCAAAGATCGTGGGGAGAGAAAGCGAAAACCATCGGAAATACAGACAGACATGCCCGAACTTGAACAAAAAGAACATTTTTTTCAAATATCTTACTGATACTAAAGCAGACTTATATGAGCGCCTGTAGCTCAGCTGGATAGAGCAACGGACTTCTAATCCGTAGGCCGCAGGTTCGAATCCTGCCAGGCGTACCAGAAAATTCGATGGGTTTAGCTACAATGACTAACCATTTTTCCGTTGAAACTCGGAAATTGTGCCCACCATGGATTGCGGATACTTCTCTTGCTTTTGAGCAGCGAGTTCCAAATCCGCATCACTGACAATAGTATTGAAAGACATGTGTTTACCCCGGGAGGTCTTCCATATGCCTTTTGAGAAGT
>CAZRLQ010000188.1:0-5093 GCA_964600725.1 uncultured Desulfobacterales bacterium | reverse complement strand
ATAAAACCGACGACACGATCACCTTTTTGAACGCCTGTTTTTCTTAAGGATATGGCTGTCCTGGCAACTTCATCGTACAGATTACGGCAGGTCATTTTTATGGATGCCCGGTCTTCTCCTTTGAAGATCAAGGCCGTCTGATCATCACGGTATCGAAGAAGATTTTCGGCAAAATTGAGCTGCGCACCTGAAAACCATTTGGCTCCAGGCATTTTTGTTAAATCATCGACAACCTGATCATAAGGCTTTGAGGCTTTTATTTCTGCAAACTCCCACATGGATGCCCAAAATTCGGGAATATTTTCAATAGACCATCGGTAAAGGGAATGATATCCGGAAAATTTACAGCCAAACCTTTGATTAATGAAATTCATGAATCGGTTCATATTTGAATTTCTGATTTTTTCTTCAGAGGGTTTCCACAACATTTTAGCCACACCAGTCATGCACAACTCCCTTTAATGTGATATTTTTTATACAAAACAGCCTTTTTGCACAGGTTTTCGAAAAAATCTTGCCATGAATATCGAACACCAGTATATTTTAGACTGCTTACTCCCGGAATCATCTAAACCATAACAGACAAGCCTTGATTTGCCGTCAAAAAAGATAAAAACTTCATTGATCCTGAGAAATCAAAAGTGATAGAGTAGCTTTGGCTTAACAAAACCATCATCAACAAAAATATAATAATTATGGCACAAGGTGTTTTTCCTTTCAAGAAATAATTCTGGTATGTGCCGCCCTTTCAGGGCTAAAAAGTGTAAACTACTTTTTATAGTTTATGAAGAATGCCTGATATTACAGGAGAAAAAAATGACTGATACTAAATTCAAAACTATGGGCCAGCAGTTTGGCCGCCGCTCCTGGGCCGAACCATGGAAAATCAAGATGGTTGAGCCGATAAAGATGACCAGCAGAGAATATCGGCAGCGGGCTTTGGTTGAAGCCGGCTTCAATACATTTTTACTTCGCTCTGAAGACGTTTATATTGATCTTCTAACCGACAGCGGCACCAGCGCTATGAGCGACCGCCAATGGGCAGGTATCTTGATGGGAGATGAGGCTTACGCCGGCAGCCGGAATTTTTATCACATGGAAACGGCGGTCCAGACCTGTTACGGGTACAAATATGTAGTACCAACCCACCAGGGCCGGGGGGCGGAACATCTTATCAGCCGGGCGTTAATAAAACCGGGCATGTATATTCCCGGCAATATGTACTTTACCACCACCCGTTTGCATCAGGAATTGGCTGGCGGCAAGTTTGTCGATGTCATAATTGATGAAGCCCACGAACCTGCAAACCAGCATCCTTTCAAAGGAGATATAGACCTTGAAAAGCTCGATAGACTGATCAGAGAAGCGGGTGCCGAAAAAATACCTTATATCAGCCTGGCAGGGACGGTGAATATGGCTGGAGGTCAGCCTGTCAGTATGGGCAATGTGCGTGCGCTGCGCCGGTTATGCGACCATTATGGCATTCCTGTCTATCTGGATGCCACCCGTATGGTGGAAAATGTTTTTTTTATCCAGGAACGGGAAGACGGTTATGCTGATAAGTCTATTGCCGCCATTTTAAAGGAATTCTGCAGCTACACGGACGGCGCATGGATGAGTGCCAAAAAAGACAGTCTGGTTAATATTGGCGGCTGGCTTGCAGTAAACGACAGAAATCTTTTTGATATTCTACGCAATATGGTTGTGGTTTTCGAGGGTCTTCACACATATGGCGGTATGGCCGGACGTGATATGGAAGCCCTCGCCATAGGGATTACCGAATCAGTACAAGAAGATCATATAAAGAGTCGTATCAACCAGGTTCGATACCTTGGCGATCTCTTGACTGAATGGAAGATTCCCATTGTTCAACCTGTCGGCGGTCATGCTGTTTTTCTGGACGCAAAACGTTTTTATCCCCATATCCCCCAAAATCAATTCCCATCCCAAACGCTTGCAGCCGAACTCTATCTGGATTCGGGCGTCCGCGGCATGGAACGCGGAATTGTCAGCGCAGGACGAGACCCTGAGACAGGTGATCACCGTTATCCCTCATTGGAACTTATGCGCCTTGCCATTCCGCGGCGGGTATACACCCAGGCTCATATGGACGTCGTTGCAGAATCGGTTCAATCGGTGTATGAAAACCGCGAAAAGACCCATGGCTTGAAAATGGTATACGAGCCCAAGCTTCTCCGTTTCTTCCAGGCAAGATTTGAGGCCGTGTAGAAGAAATGCGGGATCCGCAATCAGGGCGATTGCATCAAAACTTAGCATGATTTTTGATTCTGTATAAATCAATAGGTTACAAACACTGCTTCAAAAATAAACGCTGACAAGCTGCTTTCTGTATTGCGTAACTGTTTAATTTTTAAGAGTCTAAAAATTTGGTGCAATTGCCCTGCACATGCAATCACTTGAGCTTGATTTTTAGTAAATTTCTGGTATGCTTTTTTAAAACATTCCGATTCGTTTATCGGTTTATAATTTTTGCCTTATCAGAACACAAAGTTCTTTTTCGCCTTTTAACCGTTTTCTTTTATGGAGAAGTAATGGCTCAAACTGACAAAGATGATATTGTAAGTATTTTAGAAGATGATTTAGATAATGATATCCCGAACACACTTCCACTGTTACCTGTGCGGGATATAGTTGTTTTTACCGATATGATTCTTCCTCTTTTTATTGGACGTGAAAAATCAATAATGACTGTTGAAGAGGCTATAACAAAGGACAGGTTTTTGTTTCTGGCCGCTCAGAAAAAACTTGAAATCGAAAATCCTGAGCCGGATGACATTTTCAAAGTCGGTACGGTTGGCAAAATTTTGCGAATGCTGAAGCTTCCGGACGGACACTTCAAATTGCTTGTTCAAGGCATAGCAAAGGCCAAAATTATCAAATTTATCCACAGCAAGCCATTATTTTACGTCAATATTGAAAAAATAGCAGAAGATCAGATTGAGACGAAAAGTCTCGAAATCGAAGCATTAATGCGAAATGTACGGGAAAACAGCGAAAGAATACTTACATTTCGTGAAGAATGGACAGGTGATATTGCAACTATTTTGAAAAGTATCGAAGATCCAGGCAAATTAGCCGACCTTGTGGCATCTAATATGAAATTAAAAGTAGAAGATTCGCAAACTTTGCTTGAGTTCTCTGACCCGGTAGAACGACTTAAGAAGGTGAACGAATATTTATCGCTGGAATTGGATCTTTCATCAATGCAGGCTAAAATTCAGTCCGATGTCAGGGATGAAATATCTAAAAACCAGCGTGATTACTTCTTGAGAGAACAGATGAGGGCTATCCATAAGGAGTTGGGAGAGCTCGATGAAAAAACCCAGGAGATAGCCGAATACAAAAAAAAGATAAAACAGGCTAAAATGCCGAAAGAAGCTGAGAATGAGGCAAATAAGCAATTAAAACGTCTCGATAAAATGCATCCTGATTCTGCTGAATCTTCAATTGTACGAACTTATCTTGACTGGCTGACTGATATGCCGTGGAGTAAATTGTCTAAAAATGTTATCGACATAAAAAAAGCAAAAAAGATACTTGATGAGAATCATTACGGCCTTGATAAAATTAAAGATCGGATATTGGAATATTTGAGCGTTCGCAAACTTAATCCCAAAATGAAAGGTCCGATTTTATGTTTTGTCGGTCCCCCGGGTGTAGGGAAAACTTCTTTGGGACAGGCAATTGCACGCGCTACAAAACGTAATTTTGTACGCATTTCTCTTGGCGGCATCCGTGATGAAGCTGAAATTAGAGGACATCGCCGCACTTATATCGGTGCAATGCCAGGCCGTATATTACAAGGATTAAAACAAGCAGGTACCGGCAATCCTGTTTTCATGATGGATGAGATTGACAAAATAGGAGCTGATTTTCGCGGAGATCCTTCTTCTGCTCTTTTGGAAGCTCTTGATCCGGAACAAAATTTTGCTTTTAGCGATCATTATATTAATCTGCCGTTTGATCTTTCAAGGGTTATGTTTATTCTAACCGCTAACTTAACTGATACGATTCCTTCTGCTCTTCTTGACAGAATGGAAATCATTTCTCTTTCCGGATATACGGAAGAAGAGAAGACAGTTATTGCGAAAACACATCTTTTCCCCAGCCAGATTAAAGAAAATGGATTAAAAAAAGAGACTGTTTCTCTAAGTTCCGGAGCATTGCTGCAAATTGTTAGAGAATACACATCAGAAGCTGGATTGAGAAATCTTGAGCGTGAGCTGGGCACCTTATGCCGTAAAGTCGCGCGTAAAATTGCCGAGGGTGAAAAGAGGCATTTTACAATTACCAGAAACAATCTGGGAAGATATCTGGGTGTCCCAAAATATCTGCCTGAAATCGATCAGGAAGACAGCCAGATCGGCCTTTCAACAGGCCTTGCCTGGACCCAGGCAGGGGGAGAACCTCTTTACATTGAAGCTTCATTAATAAAGGGCAAGGGCGATCTGATCATTACCGGCCAGTTAGGCGATGTAATGCAGGAATCTGCACGAGCGGCGGTAACTTATGCCAGGGCAAATTTCAACTCACTTGGCATAGATGAAAACTTTGCTGAAAATATGGATATACATATCCACGTTCCCGCCGGAGCAATTCCCAAAGATGGACCATCGGCGGGTATTGCTATGGCAACAGCGCTTATCTCCGCTTTAACCAACAAACCGATTAATAAAGATGTTGCCATGACAGGTGAAATTACCCTTAGAGGAAGAGTTCTTCCAATTGGGGGTCTGAAGGAAAAATCTTTAGGCGCATTGAGAGCTGGAATTTGTACAATAATTTTTCCTGAAAAAAACAAAAAGGATCTGATAGAAATTCCAAAGAATGTTAAGTATAAAATCAAGTTCGTTCCGGTAAAAAATATGGATGAAGTTCTGTCGGTTGCCATGGGTTAATCCATCGGTTTTAAACTCGGGATAAAGAAATTTAACCTAAATTCTGCAAGCGTTTGATAACGCAGCAGATCAGGTAAAAGCGGCGCTCCCGCAGGGTTCGGTTTTTGCGGAATATAATGGCGGAGTTCCTTTGATTCTGATTCATCAACAGGGGGAATGTTAATTATATGCAGT
>CAZRLQ010000187.1:0-5117 GCA_964600725.1 uncultured Desulfobacterales bacterium | reverse complement strand
CGCATGCCTTGATCTCGAACGAAAATCCTCATAAATCAACAGACTCATCTATTTGCCATTATAAATATCAATATAGTTATCAGTCTTCTTATCTTTTTTCGGCCATTACTTACCTTGCCTTGAGAAATGCAGGCAGATGCGCTGCCTCTCTTGGCCCTACAGTAATAGTCCAGCCGGCCAGTTCTTCTTCCACATCTCCGGCAATCGCTGCGGCATAACCTGGTATAATAAGCTCTGTATGCTTAATTTTATCCATTATACCGCATTTCTTTACAAATACGCCCACATCATCGCCGGCAAATTTCCCTGCGGCCCATGCGGTCATAACAGAGAGTCCTTCGGAATCCTTGATAAGCAGCCATGAGGGAACCTTGCTTCCTTCGATTTCACCGGATACAATAAAATAAGTAAGAGCAAAATTAGTGGTGACAAGAACAGGTGAGTTTTCATCCGGTTTTCCGATCTCATAAATACCTTCGGTTACCGTCATGGGGCGCTGCGGATCAGTAAAAATATTCAGCCGTTCAAGAAGAAGCGGAAAAAGACTTTCCGTGGTAAAATCAGAAAGAACGACAATACCGCCATATTTGGCAATAAACATGCCGGCGATAAGTGTTTCCATATCCAGATTTGAAGCCATCTCACAAGGAAATGTTATTGTGGGAAATCCGAGAGATCTGTTACCTGCCTTAAGGGCACTCCGTCTGATGCATACCTGGTCGGTTAATGCCTGCTTGATCTCCCTGGAACCGGAATCCAGCACAAGGTCCTTCAAACCCATCTTGGTAAGTTTCTCAGTTAATGGAATTATCGCTTCAACAGAATCAGCCTTTACGGCAAGAGGCAGGTCATTCTCTTTTGCAAGAGCACCAAAATCATCTGCATTGCCTTCGGTCGCAGCATATATAAGAGGTCTTTTAAAACCGCTTGCTTCAATGCCGGCCCTCATAACATCTATATTATCTGAAATCAGTACCAGGTTAAATTCCGACTCTTCTGCTATTTTTTTTGCCTTTTCACCAAAGGCATCCTTATCCCCGTTTACATCCTTTAAAGCAACAAGTTCAGGACAAAGGTTCAATCCAACCCTTTCATACTGAAAAGCATTCCATGTCTTCAGCTTGGATTCAAGGTCAGAAACGGAAATATCGGATTCAACCATGGCTGCAAGTGCGGTTTTATTATAAAAAGTCTTTTCATGACGATATAAAACCGTTTCACCGCCGGTTGTCAATTTGCGGACACCCTTTCCAATCACAACCGGACGAATCGGCGGCGCTGAAGCCTCGGCAAGCTGTTCCTTTGCCTCATCAGAAACATAAGGGCAACTGTCAAGTTCGGCCTTGCCTGACGCCAGGTTCATGGCAAAAGCAAGGCAGGTGGGCACACCGCATTCCTTGCAATTGGTTTTTGGCAAAAGTTTGAAGATCTGTATACCGGTTAATGCCATTTTTGTCTCCTTGCAATTTATTTAAAATATATATAATATGGCTAAGGCACAGAGAGCATTGTCTCCTTTATGCCCTTGTGCCTCAGGTTATAAATCAGTTTTATATCAACCGCCGATAATCGGATCCATTTTCAATGCAGGATGATCTTTTTCCTGGAGAAAAGGAAGGATCTCTTCCTCGGTAATCCCTACAGTTTCATCTGCGATCTTGTCATACAGATCAGGAACACCCATTGCTGCACCCCGTTTATCGATACGCTCCTTGATCTCTTCTTTCAAGGCCTTGGGCATCCATACCATACGGAGCAGCCCACCGTCTCCCAGAATGAACTTCGCCTGGGTAATATTATACTTTGAATGGCCTACAAAGCCAGGCGATGATGCACCGCCGCCCATAACACCGGCAAGGGTGGTAAATTTCATGCCGCAGGGAGTTTCACCGGTATACTCACGGCTGACAGTCATTACACCGTTACAGGCCGGAAGCATTGCTGCAATACATTCACAGCAGCCGCAGGTGGTCATTGGGTCTATGCACATTGAATAGAAGTTGTAATGAGTGACAGCGCCCCGGGATGCCTTGTAGACAAAGTCATTGACCCCTTTCCACTGGCCTAATTTCGGATCAAGGCATTCTCCTTTTTCGATAGGCTGGTTGGGACCGGTCGGATTTATTTCAAAAGAAGCTTTGCAGTCCATCCAGTTGTATGCTCCGCAAAGACCTGTTCTTTCCGGACTGACGGTACAGACATGGTTGGGAGCAAATGACTGGCAAAGAGTGCAGGAATAATAAATCTCAACATCCTCGTCAGTCATCTTTTCAACACGTTCATCTCTCATCTTGTACTCCGCCCTTGCCCTTTCTGTCAGTTTATCAACATCTTCTTTCTTTGTGTAAAGGGTTACCTGTACCTTATCAACGATCTTGACAAAATCCTGATGGAATTTGGCATGAAGAACAACGCCGATATCCTTTAAACTAAAACCCTTTTCAACAGCGGCCTTGCTTACCCGCACCCATGAAATATCTCTTTGTCCGATATGCATCACATACTGAATATAATTTACAAGGTGATGAATCTGACGTTCCATGATCGGCTCAAAATCGGGCTGGAATTCACGACCTGCAATCTGAACATAAATGCCGAGCGGCAGGATATCTCCCTCTTTCAGATCACCAATATCGGGCCCGACAACTTCTATCTTGCCGTCTTCGATTTCGTTCATTTCAGCCATCTTGCAAAGCTCTGTACACTGGGTCTTGCCGCCGCCCATCTGGCAGTAAAGGTCTGCGCCTCTGACTCTTTCACCTTCAAAGGCAGGGCCGAATGAACAGGGAATTTCAATATCTGAAACCAGAACTTTGAGGCCGCGGACTTCCACCGACTTAGCGCAAATTTCATCATGGGCAACAGGCGATACAACATGCTCGTACGTACATATACCCGTAGGAAGTATCTGAGTAATATCGGTGTCTGCTATAGTCGGAAAACCCCAGTTAACGCAGCCGGCTGCTGCAACGCCCCATTCAGTTCCAACATCGCCCAGAGCGTTAACAAAGGCAAAAACCCTTTCTTTATTGTACATCAATATCTTTTTATAATCACCCGGCTGAACGTTGCCAAATGCCATGGCGACCCTGTTTGCAAAACCTAACGCAAAAACTGCTGATGAAATATCAGGACCGAAACATGCGATCCTTGTATTCCAGCCGACCTGGACGCCTGCTTCGATAAGCTGTTCAGTCAATGTGGTACCGTTATGATTTGCTGCCAGAAACATATAAAGCCCTTTTTTCTGGTAGTCTTCAACAATCATCCTGGCTGTTTCAGCATCAGGCGCAGAGCCTACTATTGCAGCAAAACCTGGAGCTGAGCCGTCAACAAATTCAACGCCTCTTTTTCTAAGGATAACATCATCAGCAGCGCCAAGCCATATTTTGCCGGCTTCAATATCAACATCTTCTGCAGAAGGCAGATAAAAATCAGGGTCGTTAAGATACCTTAAAGCCTCTATAATCTCAAAAGAAATTATGCCTGCCATGCCTGCGTCCAGGAGAGGTCCGAGGAAAGGAAGCCAGTTTTTACCTTTAATATGCGGTGGAAGCAGGCCCCGTGCGATATCCAGAGGTTCCTGCATATCTTCAAGGGTTTCAACCTTTATTCCGAACAAAGAATATATAACCGGCAGAAAGTAGGCTGTATTTGGAAAACCGACCTTTGTATCTGCATTATATGTTTCCAGAGCTTTTCTGTACTGCCCTTCAGCTTGTGCAACAACTTTGTAACCGCCCTGAATGGCTGCAAATGCTATTAATCTTGACATTTTGTTCCTCCTTCGTTGAGGATTTATTAAAAAATAAATATATTAAAACAGATAGTATCCCGGGTATCTTTCATTTGTTCGTTTACACTTTTTACCTGCCTGCCCGCAGCAGGCATGGATGTTGATTTTACCCTGATTCCCTTGCTCTTTGCGTGGAAACGGGAAAGCTAAAACCGTTAAAAGTGTAAACTACTTTTGAGCATTAATGAAGGATACCGTATTCTGTTATTTTATTATTAAAGAGCCTGGCGTGAAGCAAAATCCATCATAACCCTTTCCCTTGCCCTGTCTATACCGAGTTCTTTACGTTTTTTATCGATATGGGCAATCATTTTATGTGCATGCTTGATCGGATCAGGCTCAAAATCCCACATGCCGCCATAGATATTTTCAAATTCCTTGCAGATATAATCATTAAATACAGGCGCGCCCGAAGTTGGGAATGTGACACCGAAAACAGTATAAACACCTGAAACAACAAAATAATGACCAATACTTATGGCTTTTTCACTCATCCATTCGGGAGCGCTTCCTGCAACAGGCCATTCGCTTATATCATTTCCAAGTCCGCCGGCCTTAACCACTTCAGTGGCAGCGAGCAGAATACGGCTGTTATCGACACATGAACCCAGATGCAGAACCGGCGGAATGCCGACTGTTTCACATACCTCCGCCAAACCTGCGCCAGCATGAACAGCCGCGGCTTCAGGAGTAAGCAGGCCCTCCATTGCGCAGGCTATTGCATTGCATCCTGTTGTAAGAACCAGAACATCATTTTTAATCAGCTCTTTTACCACGGTTATATGGTCATGGTTATGTTTTGTCCTGGCATTGTTGCATCCGACAACGCCCGCAACACCTCGCACACGTCCGTTTATGATGTTGTCGTTGAGGGTATAGTAAGAACCGCGGAAAGAACCACCCAGATGGTATTCTGTCGATTCAACACCAAAACCTGCCACAATAGGAGCCTTGTGCTTAGGAATCATAACTTCTGCCCCGCGGTTTTCAAAATTGTCGATCGCCATTTTGACGATCCGCTCGGCATCCTCTATGGCATGATGCTCGTCAAACTCTATATGGATAACATTGTCCTGCTCCATCTTGGCTATGCGGTGAGTGGTAATGACTTTTGTATGGAAGCATTTGGCTACATTGGCAATGTTCTGCATGATGCACTGGATGTCAACCACCATGGCATCGCATGCGCCTGTAATGATGGCGAGCTCCTGCTGCAGGAATGTGCCGCACAGAGGAACGCCGTGTCTCTGGAGCAGTTCATTTGCAGTGCAGCAGATACCTGAAAGCTGGATACCCTTTGCGCCCTTTGATTTGGCATAGT
>CAZRLQ010000186.1:0-5151 GCA_964600725.1 uncultured Desulfobacterales bacterium | reverse complement strand
CAGCAAGATCGCCTCTTCAACCTCCTTTCTATCCTGAAACCTGTTCCAATCTATAATTTTTATCTTCTTTCCCACATACTTATCGAGGAGCTTGTCTGCATTCATGAGATCATATTCATAGTTCTGTTCAAGCACGGTGAAGTCGCCGGGAGAATTCAGTGATTTTGCGTGAACAGTTACGGGCATGATATGCGAAGCAACATCCATGAACCTCAACTCACCTTCACCGACTGGAAGCGTAACTTTGCGGGTATCCTTTATGAGGCCGAGGCTGGTATTGTAGACTGTGACTTCAACAGCCACCTGATTGTCAATCGAGCTTTTCGATACGATCTTGCCCGCTGATGCTGTCGATGAAATGAAGATAACCGCTGAACAAAAAAAGCAAAAGATTATTTTCCAACAGGTTATTTTCACCGATAGTTTCTCCTTTTTCTGTTATTAAAGCTGCGACAGACAGAGCCGGGTTGAAAGCCGCACAAAAAAATCAATAATCTTCTCCCAAAAGATGGATATTGCCGATATGTACCCGGCGGAGTCCGGCGCGTTCAGCCGCTTCTTTGCAGCGCATTGCATGTAAGCGGGATGTGGTGGGAAGATCCTGAAGGTAGAAATGGGGATAAAAGGCTAACAGGCTGTACGGAATATTCGGGTTCAGCCCGGCAATATATTCGGCTATAGCGCTTACTTCCCGCTCATCCACGTATCCAGGCACAAGCAGGGTACTGGCAATGAGAAAAGGCGGTTCAACTCTTTCCCGTATCAACGTACTCAGTCGTCTGAAGTTCTCCAGGGTTTTCCGGTTGGTGACCCCGCATAATGCGTGGTGAATACCATCATTCCACGCCTTTAGATCAAATTTTATACATCCTCCTGATCGCAGCGATATATCTGCAATCATGCCCAAAAAAGGCTCCTGCATGGCTCCGTTGGTCTCCCAGCATATTCTGAGAATACGGCCTGAAGCCTCTTTCAGGACTATTTTTGAGGTCTTGACGGCATGCAGGATCTGGGGGGTTGGATCGCCGCCAAAATAGCATATACACGTAGTCTTTTTGTCAGCTTTGCCTGCCAACTCCCTGGCTGAGATCTTTCGCGATGGAAATCTGGATTCTTTGAAGTGATAATTCTGACAGTAAAGACAATTAAAGGCACAGGCATTGTAAAAAACGGCCAGATTTTTATACCCGTACTCAGGCCCGCTGGCGATGGCATATTGCGGGTAACCGCTCCCCTGACCGCCGGCGCATACAAAATCCGCTACACAATTTGTTGGGAGTGGGTCATAGTAGTAAGAGAGGTCTCCTTCATGAGGCCGTCCCCCCCTGAGTCTGCCCGATTCAACGTAGCGAAGACTGCAAAAACCTCTGCCTCCCTCCGGTATCCTGCACCTATGAACGCACAAACCGCAGGCTATGCCATCCGGCGATCGGGGAGGAGCAACGGGAAGGCGGTATGCAGCACGGCTCTGATCATGAACAGCCTTTATCTCTGGCCAGACCTCATCAAAATGTGTCCGGATACAATCGGCACAAAAGCCGATCACCTCCGAGATAGTCCTGGCAATACTGCCGCAATGTCGGCATCTCCCCATGGAAAGTTCCTCCTTGTCAATTCTTCGGCTGTAATTTTTTCAATATCCGAATGCTCCATTTATCTTCCCCCTGTTTATGAACTATCACTATTTTCCGCGAAACAGCTTAACAAAAATAACTAAAAGAGAGAATCTTTTATTTTCGTTTTCCTATTTATCCCTTCTGACCAGTATTTCTCATGAAGAATTTAAAGATGAAAAAGACTGAAGCAGGATCAAAATATCTGGTCAAAATAAAGGTTTTCGAGAAGACGCTTAAATACTCACCAGATATTGACTTTGTTCTATGATTTTTCTATTGTTTTTTATACTTAATTTTATTTTAAACAACAAGCAGAAGCTCAGTATTTCCCCCCCCCCTTAGCAAACCGGATTTCTCACGTCTCTTTAGCGGTGCAGAAACCTCGTTATTTTGCTATTGAATTAAAGAGGCTGTATCTCCGGACTGAAATGCCTTGTTTCTGCACCGCTAAAGAGATGCATTTGGTTAAGAATTTATTTTTAAGATGAATAAAGGACGAAAATGTCAGCTCTTAATCCGGCAGTAAGGAGATTGTTCTTTTTTTGTGCGGACTTGTCTTTTTTCTGATTTTTGAACTGCTGCTGCCTACAGGCCAAGCACGATTTCAAAAATAAAACAGTGGGCAATCAACATCTCATTAACCGGTCTGAACAGTATCATACCGGACTTATTAAGAAAAAATGGAGATTCCTATACATTCAAGTTAAGGAGGCAATTAGATGATTATAGATTTCCACACACATATTTTCCCAAAAGATGTGTGTAATAACAGGGAAAAATATTTTCCTTCCGAACCGGCATTTGAACTGCTTTACAAATCACCTGATTCAAAACTTGTCGGAGCCGAAGATATAGTAAGTTCAATGGATGAGCAAGGTGTCGACATGTCGGTGGTTTTCGGGTTCCCATGGAAAGATTCGGATAAATTTAAAAAACAGAACGATTATATTATGGAAGCAGTGGAAAGATATCAGAAACGGCTTACAGGTTTCTGCTGTTTTGATCCATTTAGCAAAAATGCCGTCAACGAAGCGGTCAGATGTCTTGAAAGCGGGCTATCTGGTATTGGAGAGCTTGCTTTTTATCAATCCGGAATTGATGAAAAAGTTGTTGAAAAGCTGAAACCACTGATGGAGGTCTGCCTTGAAAAAGAGGTTCCGGTTCTAATTCATACCAATGAGCCTGTAGGCCACATATATCCGGGGAAGACACCGAATACGCTTGCCCAGATTTATAACATGATCAAAACATTTCCGGAAAACAGAATTGTTCTTGCTCATTGGGGAGGGGGAATATTTCTTTTTAATCTTCTTAAAAAAGAAGTAAAAGAGAGTTTGAAAAATGTATATTTTGATACAGCGGCCTCTCCTTTTCTTTACGATCCGGAAGTTTACCAGTATGCAAAAAGACTTGTCGGTATAGAAAAGATCCTCTTTGGAAGTGATTTTCCACTTTTAAAGCCCGTAAGATATTTCAAAGAGCTTGAAAAATCAGCTTTACTCAAGAATGACATTGAAAAGATTTGCGGCATGAATGCCAAAAAAATCTTAAAGCTTGTTTGAAAACCTTCTGATAGCCTCTAACCTGTTAATAAGTCTGACTAAGAACCGGAAATTTTTAGACCATGAAAATATCAAAGGCGGCTCTTCCCGGAAGCATCTGAACCGTCTATGTTCGACGGTATCGTCATATGCTGGAGGGATTGAAGAACGGGCTGAATTTTAACCCTGTGTTCAGGGGGTATTGGAAGATACTCGATAGCCATATTGGAAATAAGCTCTTTGCCTGGATTATCTAAAATATTTTTCCTGTAATGTTGACGATTTTCATCAACTTCCATAAAACCCAGGACATCGGTTAGATTGCCTGAATAGCCGTCTGAATCAATATGCTCAATATATTGTAAAAACATATTGTTTACCGTGACGGTAAAAGGATCAACCTCTGCGTAACCCTCTTTTGTGCAATCTGTTTTTGAAACAAAACATCTGCATCCAAACGGTCTTACATGATAGACGGAACACTGTCCATCATGTAAAAGAGGGCACTCTCCCCAGAGGTGGTCACTATTCTCATCGGGAATATCCTCTCTCTTGGCACAAATAGATGCAAGACTGTTTATGGTAGTTTTCGGCTGGAAACGCTTTTTGCTCCGAGCTGATTCAATATTTTCAAATAAGGCAGTTTTCCCGCTTGAATTGAGAGAGGATATAATCTTAAACCCTTCAAGAGTTGTCATAACAACATTTCTGGTACAGCAATATGAGCAGTATTTTTTGCAAGCTATCTCCAATCTTTCTGCAAAATTATCATAAATCTTATAAACTTGATCAAGAAGATTTAATTTTATATTCAGATCCATTTTTACCGTTTATTTTTATTTGCGCCCCTGAAACTCAATAAGCTGTTCTAATTTTTCATAGGCTTTGCCGGCGGCAAGTGATTCTTTGGCCATTTCCAGACCGGCTGCATAATTTTCAGCAAGACCGGCTATATACAAAGCGCCGGCAGCATTCATACAAAAAAAATCAGCTTCAGGCATATCATATTTTCCCTTTAACACATCTAAAATCCGCTTTGCATTTCCATGAGCATCCCGGCTGCTGGCTATTTTTGAAACAGGAACTCTCTTCAGGCCAAAATCGCCGGGAGTTACTTCATAAGTCTCAATCTCATTGTTTCTAAGCTCCACAACTCTCGTGGGCCCGGCAATGGAAAACTCATCCATACCCATCTCTTTTTCCATTCCTTCAACCATTCCAAATAGGGCAAGTGCAGCCGTCATTCCTATTTCCCTGAGAACAGCGATAAGCTGATCACACACTTTCGGTGCATAAGCTCCGATAACAATACTGCTGGTCTGTTCGCAGGGCATGGTAAGAGGTCCGATAATATTAAAAGCAGAGGTAAACCGCATGGAGGTTATAAGACGTGCCCATCCTGATTTGAGAAAGGCTTCACCCGGAAGATAGCAGATTCCGTATGCTTTTAGACATTTTTCAGCCTGGGAGAGTGGAGCATTGAGATCGATGCCTATTATTTCAAAAATATCTGATGCTCCTGATACACCGGTAACAAGTCTGGCTCCTTTCTTGGCAACAGCAAGTCCGCAGGCAGATGCTATAAGAGCTGAGGGAGTAGAACAATTAACAGTTTTTACAGGATCAGATCCTGTCCCGACAATGTCGCAAACCGGACAATCAAGATCGGTCTTGATTTTTGCAGTATCATAACGATCCAGCGCATCCCACGCCCCGGAAAGTTCTTTAATTGAGGGACCTCTCGTTATATGCGCCATAAGAAATGCACCCTGCTGAAGCTCAGGCTGGTTATTTAAAATTATTTGACGATACGCTTCACAAGCTTCCGCCCGCGACATAAATTTTCCGGCCGCAACTGAACAGATTAAACGGCCGAATTCACGCAGTTGTGTTTCTTTGGATGTATCCACGGTCATTTCCAATATCCCATAGGGTTTTTTTATTGTCTCACCTAAATCCTGCATTCAGTTTTCGCGAAATGATTATATCTGCCT
>CAZRLQ010000185.1:0-5153 GCA_964600725.1 uncultured Desulfobacterales bacterium | reverse complement strand
TGCGGCAGGCAGGTGCCACCTGAAGGAGGCAGTCTCCTTGGCCTGATATGATGAAGTAGTTTTGGATAATTATTATTGGCCATATTTAATTCCTTCTACAAAGAACTTCAGCAACTACACAGCGTCCTGAAGAAATCAATCTGCTGTCAATCTTTCCATCAATCTCGTATACCTGTATGAAACCTTGTTGTTTTTTACTGCTATGGCAAGTGCTTTTTTTGTCCCGATTAATATAACCAGTTTTCTGCCTCTGGTAACAGCCGTATAGATCAAATTACGCTGCAGAAGCATATAATGCTGAGTCAAGACTGGAATAATCACTGCCGGATATTCAGATCCCTGCGATTTATGCACAGAAACAGCATAAGCTAAAACAATTTCATCAAGATCGGTAAAATCATAAGTTATATCCCGACCGTCAAAACAGATTACCACCTCCTGATCTACTCGATTTATATCGACGATCCTGCCGATATCTCCATTAAAGACATCCTTATCATAATTGTTTCTGATCTGCATGACTTTATCATTTTTCCTATAGAGCCTTCCGCCGCGCATAACCTCATTTTTACAAGGATTGAGCAAATTCTGAAGCTTCATATTAAGATTTGCAGCACCGACCACTCCTTTGTGCATAGGCGTCAAAACCTGAATATCGTCAACAGGGTCAAAACCGAAACGTCGCGGGATTCGCTCTTTTACAAGTTTCAATATAATTTCCAGAACCTTCTCAGGATCCTCCTGCTGGATAAAATAAAAATCATCCTCAGGAAAAGAGGATTTAAAAAAAGGAAGAATTCCATCATTTATTCTGTGAGCATTGACAATAATACGGCTTGATTTCGCCTGGCGAAAGATCTCGCTGAGCTTGACAGCCGGAGCTATTCCGGATGCAATGATGTCATTGAGAACATTTCCGGGACCAACAGAGGGAAGCTGGTTCACATCTCCTGCAAGAATAAGTACCGCTCCAAAAGGAACGGCACTTAAAAGCCTATACATCAAAATTGAATCAATCATCGATGCTTCATCTATGATGAGCAAATCACAATTTAACGGATTTTTTTCATTTCTTTGAAATCCCCCTTTTTGAAAACTGAATTCAAGCAGACGATGAATTGTTTTAGCCTCATGACCTGTTGTTTCGCTCATCCTTTTTGCGGCTCTTCCAGTAGGAGCGGACAGTTTTACTTTCAGCCAGAGTTTTGAAAAAATCTTTAAAACAGCATTAATGATTGTGGTTTTCCCTGTGCCTGGACCTCCGGTTATGATCATAACCTTGCTCTCAAGGGCGCATTTAACCGCTTTTAACTGATTTTCCGCAAGTTTAATGGAAAGCCGGCTATGTACCCACTCTATTTCTTTATCAGAATCAACCCTGTCAAATGACCTGGGCAGAGTAAGCAGTCTCTTCAAATGAAAGACTATGCCTGTTTCACAATTGTAGAACTTTTCCAGATAGACCGCTTTATTGTTATCAAAATAATTTTCAATACCGCGATTCAAGTCTTCAATAACTATCTTCCTGTCAATCGCTATACTGCCGATAGCCTTGACCGTCACCTCCCGATCGACATCGAGGATCTCCATGCACTTTTTTATCAAAAGCTGATAAGGATAGTATAGGTGTCCTTCAAGAGAAAGTTGATTTAAAACATACAGTATGCCTGATTGGACCCTTAATTCAGAATTTTTGGCAAAACCGAGTTTCCCGGCAATACTGTCGGCTGTTACAAATCCTATGCCGGTAATTTCAGATGCTAAACGGTAAGGGTTCTCTTTAACCAACGCAATAGAACGTTCTTTGTACTGCTTGAATATCTTTACGGCATAACCGGAACCAACGCCATGAGATTGCAGAAACAACATTATATCGCGAATCTCTTTCTGCTCATCCCAGGCCGCTTTAATCATTTTAATTCGCTTTTTGCCGATGCCATTTATTTCGGTCAGTTTTTCAATATCATTTTCTATGATATCCAATGTATCTTTATCGAATTTTCTTACGATCTTTCCAGCCATAACAGGGCCGATCCCTTTTATGAGACCTGAGCCCAGATATTTCCGGATTCCATAGAGAGTCGCTGGCGCTTTTGTCTTAAATTCCAGAACCCTGAACTGCTGCCCATACTTGTGATGATTTGTCCACTCACCTTTCATATCAAGAACTTCACCAGCTATTGGAGCCATAAGATTTCCAACGACGGTAACAAGTTCCCGCATCCCGCCGATTTTCACCTTAGCTATGGTAAAACCGTTTTCCTCATTGGTGTAAGTTATTCTTTCAATCCGGCCTTGAATATCGACAAACATAATTTGGCATCAACGATAGTTTCGGTAATCAATATCGTAACGTTTTAATTTGTAAGAAAATTTTCTTGCCGTTGTTTTTAACGATTTTGCAGCAAGACTGATATTGCCCCTTGTATTCTTAAGGGCATCGGCCAGCAATTCTTTTTCCAGTTTTGCAACGGCATCATCAAAAGACAAAACAGGAAGCGTGCCGGATTCTTCTGCTGTCTGAATGGTAGGCGGAAGATGATAACTGTGAATCACTCCCTCTTCACACAGAAGAACCGCCCGCTCGATACAGCTTTCAAGCTCCCTGACATTACCGGGCCAATGATAACTCATCAGCATATCTATGGCCGGAGTGGAAAACCTCCGAATATCCTTTCGGTTTTCCTTGCCATATTTTTCAAGAAAAAAATCGGCTAAAAGTAAAATATCCGTTTTTCGCTCTCTTAAAGGAGGTATATATATTGGGAACACATTCAGACGATAATAAAGATCGCTTCTGAAGGATTCATCTTCAACAGCCTGTTCCAGATTTTTATTGGTCGCCGCAATTATTCTAACATCTGATTTAATTGTCCTGTTTCCACCCACACGTTCAAACTCTTTTTCCTGTAATACCCGAAGAAGGTTTGCCTGAACGCTAATATCTATTGAGCCTATCTCATCAAGAAATATAGTCCCTTTATTGGCGGCTTCAAATTTTCCCAATTTTTGTTTTACAGCTCCTGTAAAAGCACCTTTTTCATGACCGAACAGCTCACTTTCAATCAGATTGGGCGGAAGTGACGCACAATTCATCTTGATAAAAGGAAGACCAGCCCTATGGCTGTTATAATGTATGGAATTGGCAACAAGTTCTTTACCGGTTCCGCTTTCTCCTCGAATAAGAACTGTCGCATTACTTCTTGAAACCTTTGAGATCATTTGGAAAACTTCGCGCATCTTATTGCTGTTGCCAATAATATTGGTTATCCGGTATTTATTTTCGATCTCATTTTTAAGCCTTTTGTTTTCATTCCTTAAATGCTCCTTCTCCATACGAATTGTTTCCAGATTGACGACATGCCTTGCAATCATGGTTGAAATCACTGAAAGGAGTTTCTTTCCATCCCTTAAAGAGTAGGATTCATTAAAAAGCTTATCAATACTAAGGGCCCCAATTATATTATTTGCATTTTTAATCGGAGTACAGATAAAGGACAGTTCTTGAAAATTTCTATTTTTCCTGGAGGCTGTTCGATTAAGAAAAAGAGGTTCTTCGCTTATTTTCGGTATTGCAATTGCCCTGCCGGTCTGAATAACCTGTCCCGTAATTCCTTCGCCCAATTTGTATTTACCTCTTTGCATGGCGCTTTTTGAAAGGCCGTGGGCAACCTCGATACTTATCTCATTACTCAAGGTGTTTAAGATTGTTATGGTTCCACGTACCATATCCATTGAGTTGGAAAGAATATCCAAAACCGTATATAAAGAAATTCTTAAATCAAAATGTTCATTAAGTGTTTTGCTTATTTCATAAAGCAGAGTAATTTCTTCAATCTTTTGCATATCATACAAGAGCTTAAGTTTAAATTTGTTTTCTTTCGTTTAAATTTAACCTTGAGCCTTTTTCCTCTCCACATACTCGGCTGCCGCCAAAGCTGCTGTACAGCCGTCCGCAGCGGCAGTTACAATCTGTTTGGCAAATTTTGCCCTGAGATCACCTACAACATAAATTCCAGGGATATTTATTTCACATTTTTCATTAGTGATTACATATCCATTGGCATCAAATTCCACATCTGCGGGAACGATCTTATTGTTAGGTTCAAAGCCGATAGATACAAAAATTCCACCTATAGAAAGTTCTCGTCTTTCACCGTTTTTGGTATCCTGCAATTCTACAGAACAAACTCCTTTTTCATCGGCTTTTATGGCAACAGGAATCGTATTCCAAAGTATTTCTATATTTGGTTTTGCCAACAGCTCTTTCTGCAGCATCATACCTGCCCGCAGAGCATCACGTCTATGTACCAAATATATTTTTTGGACAAGTTTGGACAGATACAAAGCTTCTTCCACTGCGCTGTCTCCACCCCCAATCACCACAACTGTTTTATTTTTAAAGAAAAAACCATCGCATACCGCGCAGTAGGAAACACCCTTGCCATAATATTCTGCTTCACCATCAATATTGAGTTTCCGCGGGCTGCCGCCGGTAGCTATGATTACAGCATGGGCATTTAAAATACTTCCATCGGCAAGACGTACCAGATGAAACTTATCTCCTGGCTCCAATCCAACAATTTCCTGCAGCCGTATTTCAGCTCCGTATGATTTTGCATGGTCTAAAAATTTCTGTGAAAGATCAAAACCGCCAATCTGCTCAGTTCCAGGCCAGTTCTCCACCATATCAGACAAATTCATCTGGCCTCCAGGTGTTGCCAATTCAATAACAACCGTTTTTAAAACAGCCCTCATCGCATAAATTGCAGCGGTAAGTCCACCCGGCCCCCCTCCGATTATCACCAAGTCGTAAATTTCACTTTCCAGCATAATAGATCTCCTTTTCTTGAAACAAAGAATTACTTTACTGTCCTAATTTTATCAAAGCACCGGTTTCAACACGCCCTGTTTTGTCAAATCTTAGTGTGCCGTACTCAAATCCTGTACATCGAAATAATACTGAAAGGTTCTGAAACCTGCTCTTTAAAAAATGTTCACCGCTTTTGCCCTGTTTTGTAATGATACCAAATATTTTATGGTACCTAAATCCTGCATTCAGTTTTCGCGAAATGATTATATCTGCCTCATGTTTCAACCTGTTAATTGATAATACTGCATATAATTAACATTCTCCCTATTGATGAATCAGA
>CAZRLQ010000184.1:0-5159 GCA_964600725.1 uncultured Desulfobacterales bacterium | reverse complement strand
AGGCATCACCTGGAGCCGTGATGCATATTAGCGCAAAATAGCAGGGGCAGCCCCCGCAAGCACAAGCATCAGAAATTTTTCGGGCGTTTTATAGTTAGAGAAGTTATTTTCATCCCCATTCCTGATCTCAAAATTCATCACTCAAAACTCGATGCTAAAGATTGGGTTGAGCAATTATAATGCCAAACACTAAAACTATTTTTCGAAAACTCACGTATATCCTGCATTCTGCCTGTCTCTGCAACACTTTGAAAATTAAGCAGGTTTTTTGATGCCTTTTTATATATCTGAATATTAGAGTTTAATAAATTCAAATGGTTAGAGCGCAAAGAGCGAAATGTGGGGGTATATAATTCGACGAGCATAAAAAACCAGCCAAACGTAAGTGTCAAGTTTATGAGGAGTAAATAATTGTGCCTTTAAAAATTTCTGAAGAAATCCTGGAGATGTTGGAAAATCCGGCAACCTTTAAAATGATCGGATCTGTCGATAATGTAGAGACAGTTAATTTAGATCCGGTAAATACTGTAAAAGTAGTTGGGGACGATATCATTGCTTTTGCCTGTTCCAATGAAAAACGGAAATTTATTATAGAAAATATGAAAAAACATACATTATTGTCCTTAGCTGTCTTTGAACCTGATATGATAGGTTTCCAATTAAAAGGAAGGGTCAGTGATATTGAATATAATGGACAATTGTTAGATTCATTTAAAGAGTTTTGCGTTGAATCAAAACCTTTTGCTGTCGTCAAGATGATGGTGACTGAAATTTATGCTCTAACAATGGCTGTTGCGGGTGAAAAAGTACTATAGACGTCCATATATATAATTTCACTGTGTTATCGATCATCGCATCGGAGCATTATAATACGCCTTTCTCTGACCTTGTGAAATTAATTATCTGAAAGTCTATATAAATTAATTCAAATGTGGAAACAAGATCGGCAATCTAAAATACATTAGGAGAAAATATAATGGCTGAAAAATGTCTTATTGCAAATATACAACGGTTTTCAGTACACGACGGACCCGGAATCAGAACTCTTGTAATCGGTGTTGGCTGTAATCTGAAGTGTAAATGGTGTCATAATCCGGAGACAATACCGATGAAAAATTCTGTATACTGGAAGTCAGCCTTATGCGTTCAGTGCGGTCTTTGTATTGAATCTTGTCCGGAAGAGGCGATACTGCCTCCAATTCCTGTCCAGGAAGCAAGAACAGAGGGGAGCACTTACCATAAAATCGACAGAAGTAAATGCACGGGATGTCTGGAGTGTGTGGAAACATGTAAATTTGACGCTCTTGTACCCGCTGCCGAGATTAAAACAGTTGATGAGGTTCTGGAAGAGGTGATGAGAGATGAACTCTTTTACAAGAATTCAGGCGGAGGCATGACTCTTGGCGGGGGGGAACCGACCATGCATCCTGAATTTATGATGGAGCTCCTTCAAAAAGCCAAAGAAAAGGGACTTCATGTATGTCTCGATACAAACGGCACGGCTCCATGGGGAGTTTATGAAAAAACTCTCCCTTTTGTCGATATTTATCTGGTTGATATGAAAAACATGGATAGTGAGCGGCATAAGCTGGGAACAGGTGCTGGAAATGAGAAAATTTTAAAAAATATAAGAAAGCTTTCAGAATCCGGTGCAAATATCTACATTAGAGTTCCGGTATTGTATGATTATAATGATTCTGATGAAAATTTTGAACAGATGGGTAAATTTTTGAAAGAACTCCCCAAATCTGTTTTAGAAGTAGATGTTTTACCGTTTCACAACTGGTGCCAGAACAAATATGATTGGTTAGGTATTTACTGGCCCCTTGCGGAAGAAGAGAGTATGGATCCCATTGAGTGTGAAGAATTCAAGGAGATTATTGAATCATACGGGATTAAATGCACAATAGGCGGCTGATCTTTTACTTTTCGGGTGCTGCTTGAATTCTGGTCTCTTTATATTTGGCTTTTTTATATTTATTTGGCAGATAGATTTAGGTCATATATTGACCTTTATACTTTTTTTTCAGGTGAGTTAATATTGGTGAATTAATACTATAGATAACCTGAGGCTTAGCAATTTTTCGCAAAAAAGATCTGTTTTAGATTTTGATGTATAAGGGTTTGCGAAGACCGCAGGTAATGCCGGCATACACTTGGAATGAAACAGTTTTTTTATACCCATAAGGAAAGCTGTTTTAAAATTTTTTATACCCATAAGGAAAGCTGTTTTAAAACTGATGACCCGGTTTTGCTTCGATCTTATGCTTTTAAAACAGCTTCTAAACCGAAGTGAGATATTATAAATATGAATAAAGAAAATTCAATACAAGATGTTCTTATCCCTGAAAGAGATCCTAATTATTTTTTATCAAAGGAAATAGCGTCTAATCTTGACAGGTTTAACGAACTCTCCAAGGTTAATCCTGTTAATTTGCTTGTGGTGGGCAAACAAGGTTGTGGAAAATCATCTTTGGTGAGTCAATTCGCTGCAAGGCATCAAAGACCTCTTGCGACTTTCCAGGTCGGTATTCTTTCGGAACCGGGGCAGTTATTCGGAGAGTTAAGGTTAAAAGATGGTGAGACATACTATCAGCAGTTTTTGTTTCCTCAGGCTATTACAACCCCGAACTGTGTTGTCCATCTGGAGGAAATAAACAGGCCTGAACATCCAAAGGCCCTTAATATGCTTTTTTCAATTTTAAGTGACGACAGGCAGGCGTGGCTGGATGATCTGGGTAATATAAAGGTTGCCGACGGGGTTGTATTTTTTGCAACTCTTAATGAAGGTGAGGAATTTTCCGGCACTGAAATGCTTGATGCCGCCTTAAGAGACAGGTTTTATGTTATCTCGATGGATTATCTGCCCATTGATGTTGAAAAAGAGGTGTTGATACGTAAAACAGGGATACTTGAAGAAGATGCCCAGAAGGTCGTATCAATTTTAAATGATTTGAGATATAATGCAAAAATGCCGCTGGCTGTTTCAACCAGACATAGTCTGATGATCTCCAGGCTGGTAAAAGCCGGTGCCAGTATCAGGGAAGCTTTGATTTTTAGTCTGCAGATGAGCAGAGAAGCTTTAGAATCCATTCTTCTTACTGTTCAGATGGAATTGGGAGAAACAGAGGTGCCTAAAGATGCCTATGAATTATATTGATCGGCTTGACATATATTGCATGCAACAGCCGCAAGACAATATATGGTGCAAGCCTAGCTGGTATTTCAAAGGAAATTCAACTTATTGGCGGATTCTTAAGTCAAGTTATGAACCATCGGAACTTGCATCTGTCTTAAGAGCCTTAACCCGTGTTGTCGGCCATATCGGAATGAATATAGGACGTGTTGTCTGGGCAGGACAGATAGCGCCTGATATCGATGATCAGTCGATTGTTCTGCCGGCTGCTTTTATCATAAACGATTATCCGGTACCACCCGGCAAAATGGATGTTTTGGTGGGTGTTACCGCTCATGAAGCCCTTCGTCAAACCGAATGGAGTGATAATGCCTGGCGGGAACTGCTTAAAAGAAACAAGGAACTTGACAAGCCTTCAAAATATTTAGTGAAAGATATATATTGGAAGTTTTTTTCAGCCGCTGAAAATATATATCTGGAACAAAGAGCGTCAACCAGCATAATTGGTGATTATACCAGAAAAGCGCGTAGTGTGATTATTTCCGGACTGATGCGGCATCCCGGCCGTAATCCTACCGCCTTTCATCTTTTCGATTTATGGGAACAATTGGCAGTAGAAGGCAGGTATTATAAAGATATCAATCCTCTTTATGAAAAACCGCTCGATATTTTACGAAAAAGGAGCGGCGAACTTCGTTCGGTTGCGGTTAACGGCAGTCATTCCGTTGTAAAAAGATGCAGGAAAAGAGCAGCTATCTATTCCAGCATAATGGAGGATATATTACCGCTTATAAAGGGATGGGAGAAAGATCCTGTTTCCTACTTTGAAAAAGGTACTTCCGGGATAAGGACTCTTAAAAAGAAAAAAAGAAAGAAAAAAGAGGAGAAAAGACAGCCTATCAGCCAGGAAGTATTTCAAGAGATTGAAGTGGAGCTGGCCAGGGGAGGACGGGATCTTACTCCTTTGATAAAAAGAATATGCAATAATGATGAGAATGTAATAAGGACTACATTATCAGACTTCACTCTTCCGGCAAGTGCTGTTACCGACAGGCTTCTGGTCAGGCGTTTGAAAAATATATTTCAGTATTACGCTCAAAGAGTGAAAAAGACCAACAGGGGTCTTGAGAGCGGCAAGATAGACAGGAGACGGCTGTACCGTTCGGCGATTAGCGGCAGATGTTTCAAGATTGAGCAGATGATGGTGGATTTTGCGTGGAATTTTACCGTGGTGGTCGATGCCTCTTTATCAATGGGCGGTTATAAATGGAATGTTGTTGAAAATACGATGAGTGCTCTTTACAAGGCGCTGCAAGGTTATCAGAATACCTTGCGGATATTCGGATATTTTGAATGGGATGGTGTTTCAATCTTATCCGAACTGTTGAGAAATGACGTGCTTTATTCAATCGCGCCGACAGGCCGGACACCTTCGGGGCAGGCTATAATTGGTGCGGCATTGCTTATGCCAAGAGATACATTTGGAAGGAAATTTATTCTTCATATTACAGATGGAGAATCAAATGCAGGTGTAGATGTTCAATATGCCATTGATTACTGTAAGCAGGAAAATATCGACATGATAACACTCGGTTGTGGTCTTGCGAAAAAAGATCTCATGATCGAACAGTATGGAAAACATTTGCAGTTTCTCAACACAATAGATGACCTGCCTAAGGCTCTTGAGAAGCTGTTTCAGCGGCTGCTCAAGTTTTAACTGGAAAAGGTAGATATATGATTTGTTTCATATGGCCGTTGAATTGGGTTGAGTCGGAAAAACGGCGGCTTTTCAACAATACTTCCAATCTCGTTCCCGCGCTCTTTGCGATGGATTACGATAATATAGCCATAAATCTTTTTTACCTAAATTCTGCAAGCGCTGCTTTTGCCTAAGACCTGCCTGCGGCAGGCAGGTGCAGGGCATCAAACGCGCAGCCGTATATGTAATACTGCAGGCGTTTGATAACGCAGCAGATCAGGTAAAAGCGGCGCTCCCGCAGGGCTTGGGTTTTTGCGAAATATA
>CAZRLQ010000183.1:0-5163 GCA_964600725.1 uncultured Desulfobacterales bacterium | reverse complement strand
ATCCAAAGCGCGCCTGTTTTTTTTTACACATTTATCCAGTGCATTTACCCATGATTCAGAAATAGACGAGATTTTCGCTTGATATAATATTTCTTCGAGATAATACAAAATAACACCTCGTAATTTAGTTAAAGCCAGAATCTGATCATCTCGCACATCCTGTTCAAAACATTCCGGCAATTTAAGTCCCATAACGCGAAAACTCAAAATCGTTCGAATACACTTTTCACATTTACCACAATTCCGGTCATGTTCAACTCCTTCATAACATACCCGCAGAAGTTTCAATGCCTCCGGCCATTTTGAAATTTCTCTGATCTTTTCACGGCGAATATAGGCTGCACCATCATGAAGT
The DNA here is from genome assembly GCA_964600725.1 of uncultured Desulfobacterales bacterium. Classification (GTDB taxonomy): domain Bacteria; phylum Desulfobacterota; class Desulfobacteria; order Desulfobacterales; family CAZRLQ01; genus CAZRLQ01. The sequence goes on along the minus strand of CAZRLQ010000183.1, from coordinate 4,808 downwards.
ATTCGAAAAGAATCACTTGAAAAAAGATGGTCTGTTACAGGGTTTGATCCAAAAGGGATGTGAAGCCTGCTGTATGGCGCAGAGCTTCCGATAAGGCCTTTGGTAAAGCCTCCCTGCAGCATCATTAGACATGAAGCGATTCCCGCACCATGGCAATCCTCCCATAACTGCCCTGTTTTTTTAAAGTTTGTAGCAATCGGAATCATCTCGACACCAAGGCTGTTTAACAGGGTTTTTGACTTATCGGCTGCCTGCTTAAAGACATCGTCCTGCTCCAGCGGAATATCAAATCCATGAATCATTAACCCGGCATCAAGATTTTGTTTTAACCTTCCGCAAATTCCTTTTTTATGACGCCATGCTGTAAAACAGGAATCCACCCCACCTGAAAAGGTCACAACAGCGGCATCAGAATCCGCTTTTGACTGTTCCTTTTCCGTATCCGCAATTATCTCAATCTTTGTATACCTGGCCGGCAGCCAACACATCCATGCTTCCTGAAATTCATCAATATTTCTCAAAAGGGAAGGAGAAACCTCGCCATGAACAATGATATCCAATGATTCTCTCATCGCGATGAATATTGTTCCTACCACAAATGGATCGCAAGATTTTGTCAGAAGATGGCGATATTTACATGGAACTTTATACCACAGTGCGTCCCGTTTTTGGTTCGGTTTTTCTATGGTTGCGCCAATAACTGTAGAGTCATCTTTGTCAACAACATCTTCTATCCACAGATGAATTTTTGAGGTCATTTTGTATCCTGAAAATAAACAGTGCTATCTGCAAAAAATCGTTATTTAACTCGACAGTCAAAAATTCTCTGAAAAAGCCCTTAGGAACGGGGACGAAATAACTTCCCTAATTAGGCATCATAGCTTCAGGCCGCCTAACCCAAATCTATGCGCCTACTTGTAGAAGTTGTTTCGTTTCCGTTCCTTAAATTGTCCCTCTGACGGGAAATAATTTTTGGCCTGGTTATTTTTTCAGTATATTAAAAGAATTTAAGCATCCTTCAATTTTGGTTTACACTTTTACCTGCCTGCAGCAGGCAGGGATGCTGCTTTTCGCCTGGTTCCCATGCTCCAGCGTGGGAACCCATATAGTATGCATTCCCACGCTGGAGCGTGGGAACGAGAAAGATAGAACCGTAAAAAGTGTAAACTGCTTCTGAGCATTTATGAAGGATGCCAGAATTTATAACTCTTGAGTTATTTGAATATCTTTAAGCCTGTTTATAAAATTTTCCTTTTGCCAGATCTCGGCTTCAGGCAGAAATATTGCATAGAGTGAAGCGTCAGAGCTATATTTTTGTTTTCCATAATTTTGAACTCAGCTGAAGGTTTTCAAACATTTTTTAAAGATGATCCTTTGTCCACAACATGAATCCTAACAATGATTTTATGCCCGACGCATCGCTGATCCCGCTTTTCAAATTAAGCACCGCATCAGGGCCGGGTAATGCTTTATCCAAAATATCTTTATTAAAAAGGTGGAAAACATTTTTGCGATAGGATTCTGCCTGATGCCGAACCGCCACCCATCCAGGCCCGTTGATATCGTAGATACGAAAATAGCGGCGCCGCTCGATATCATCCTTTTTTTTTATAAAAGAATTTATTCGGTTCAAAGGGCCAAGCCGATATTTGAGATGTTTTGCAAGCAGATGACGAAGCCGAGGACGAAGGGGCTCTGTGTTGTAATTGTTGCGGTCAAGGGGAAGTGCAGCCAAAGCCGGAAAACGATTGCAGACTATTTCCTGTTGAGCGCGTCGGTCTGCGATTGTCGACGCCGGCATGCCGCCGGCACTTTCCAACACGTTTCTGTCGAATATTGGAGACACAGGCCAGGCACCAAAAGAAAGCCGCCACAATATGGGGCCGACATGGTATCTTTGTCTGTGATACAAATTAAAACACCATGTTCTTTGAGACTCTAAATCGGAATACCCTTCATAAACCTTTTGAATACGCGATTTCACTTCTTCAACAGCATCTCCAAACACTTCCTTTTTCAAAAGTTTTTTCAAAATATCTATATGGATACCATAAGCATTTAAATTATTAAAAAACGATTCAAAGGACATGGTATTCGAAGACGGGGAGAGCGCCCAGGTAATGTTTCTCGTCCCCATAACTGCATCTAATGTATAACCTGTAAAAACTCTGTCGGCAGAATTTTTCAAGTATGGATGTATTCCCCAGCTATGAATCGTATTGAAACCATTTGCGCCATGTTCCCACCTGGCTTGAAGCTCTGCGAACAAGGGATATTGATCAAAGGAGATCTCTTTTATACAATGATGAAACGATAGATCCTGAGCAACCTTTGTCGCACATTTTACTTCTAAATCCTTATGTTTACCAAGTGTTAATGCTTTGACATCAACATTTTTAGCGCCTAAATATCCGGCGAGCATTCTGGAATCCAGTCCTCCTGAAAGCATAAGACTGTAAGTAGTGCCATTGGAAATATTATAGGTAACGGCCTCATCGATCGCTTTATCTAAGATATCCAAATGATTAGAAAACGGCAGGCTGAAATATTTTTTTGAGACCTGAAGGTTATATTGCAAAATCTCATCAGGAGCAGAACCGGTTTGCCAAGCAAGAAGTCTTCCTGACTCCAGACGTCTTACCCCTTTCAGTAAAGTTTCACCATCAAAAATATGCATTGAAATAAGGATGCTTACAAGACCTGTTGGATTAAATTCCTTTTTAAAAACAGGGTGAAATCTGAACAGTTCTGAACTTGACCCTAATAATAAAACATCTCCTATTGCATAATAATATACGGGGAAAATTCCCAGAAGATCTGCTCCTGCAATTAAACCGGACTTTTGAGAATAGGTGACGCCGGCATAAAATCCATCAAAAGCAGGCGGCGGGTTATCGCTTGTATTTTCCCATATATGACGTATTTTTTCGGCATTCATTTTTTCATGTTCAGCTCCATGAAACGCATCCCCCCAGATAATGCCTGCCCCCTTTTCATCAGAAAAAAAGCTAACCGGTGCTTTTGCCGACGCAGCCCATATTGAATGAAAGTCTCCTGTAAAACATTCATTTATATGCAATCCTTCTACAGGAGATAAATCCGGTTTTATCCGATTTATGAAATTTTTCCGTCGTTTTTCATCGACATCGACAACGGCGATAAAGTTAGCCATTTAAAATCTCCGGCAAGAAGGTAATGCAACCATTTAAATATTTATCAAGAGGTTCAACTCGTTACAATAATATCAAAAAATCACGCGATGTGGCAAAACGAGAAAACGCTCCAGCTTTGGCCATCAACGTTCCTGCGGTCGTTATGCAATTTTTTTTTTCAATTCCGGAGTATGGATAATCCCAAGCAGACCGTCTATAGATATATCTTCGTCTAACAAAGGCCAATGGATACCATACCCTGAAGGAGAAATATCAAAGGTATTTCTTTCTTCATCCGTAGCTTTTTCAAGAGAAGATGATATCTCCTTCAATATAAATTTTTTCTTTTTTCCATCAATGCTTAATATCAGTAAATCACCTTTAAATTCAAGGCCGCTTATATGATGGTATTTTTTCATTGTTTGCGTCTCCGCTGAAACTCATCCCATTGTTCTTCAATATATTCAAAATGTTCATAGATTATTTTTCTAATTTGCCTTTTGTCTCTTGCAGACATATTGTAAATAAAAGCTTCTTCAATGTCAAAGTTTTCACGATCCAGCCAAGGCATAGAAAAACAATCTCCATCCTGATATTGTAAGTATTGTGGGCATTTTCTAAAATTTAGTTTTTACCTAAAATCTGCAATTGCTACATTTGCCGAAGACCTGCCTGCGGCAGGCAGGCCAACGCCGCAGATTTGGTGAATGCGGTAATCCAGCAGGGTAAGTAATTTCGAAAAAAACGATATATATGGAGGAAAGCATTCTGGTATATGTAAATATAACTACAATACATTCAATTTCGCCGCATTCTCTGTAACATTCTGTAATCATAGGACAACTACATTTTTTCGAGGCTGATTATAAAGAGTTTAGGTCTTATTTTTCCTCATACGTCTGATTTGTATGGCATCTGCCTTGGCAGGATTATTTTTTTCGGTATTATTTTCCAAAAATGATCAACCAGGGCAGTCGAATATCTCATTGGCGGAATGAATTGAGTCTTGTAGAAATTACTTGTTTCGATATCAAAAATACAAGCCGTGGGCACAGCATCAAGTTTTCCGATACTGTCGCTTGCGGCAATAGATATTTTATAATTACCCACAGGAAATGGTAGTTTGGGTATATGGCATATCATCTTACCCTCACCCTTTGGAACGTTATAAGCTTGTCCATTTGTCTTTACATTGCAATGAGTTACGGCAATCCCCATCTGATTGAATATAGTCAGCAAGAACTGAACATTTTCCAAATTTTTTCGGCTTTCATATTCTAATACAATGTCTACAGGATGCCCGGCAATCGGCATATAAATGCGGTTACCATTCGGACTTTGTAAATAGGCGGCAATGAATTGAAGCCTCCCGTCACCGCTTCTTGCAGGTACGTCTCGAAGGTTCATATTATCAACGGGGATAAAGAGTGTTGAAAGATATTGTTCCACCATTTTTTTGGATGGGCCTTTGGCTACGATTTGGCCGTTTTTTAAAATGATTGATCTTGGACAAAGATCAATGACGGCTCCCATGTTATGGCTGACAAACAGCACCGTTCGGCCTTCTTGCGTATGATCCTGCATTTTTCCAAGGCATTTTTTTTGAAACTCAGCATCTCCTACAGCCAGAACTTCATCGATAATTAAAATTTCAGG
>CAZRLQ010000182.1:0-5169 GCA_964600725.1 uncultured Desulfobacterales bacterium | reverse complement strand
CAAAAAAAACCGTTTATAAATGGATACTATTTATGGTACCTTTTAAATAAGGTAACTTATCAATAAGTTAAGGTAAGATGTATGGATAGCGCCAAAGCTTCACTACGTGCCCAGCTTTCGCCGGAATGACGGGTATTTACATCCAAACGTCATTCCGGCGAAAGCCCAGAATCCAGTGAATAATCGCAAAATGTAATCCGCCCCGACTTATTGAGAAGTTACTCAATAAGTTCGGGCACCTTATGTGCTTCCTTCTTTAAAAAAGGTGGATTAGAGAAAAATTATCCAAATGCGCCAAGCTGACAGAAGGATATCTTAATTTTTAATTTTTCACAGGCTGCCGATACTTTCATCTTTGGAATATCCAGCTTTTCAGCAATATCCCAGCAAGAAGCACATGAAATACGGTTATTTTTCAGCAAACTTTTAATTGCCTGCTCAAGGGATTGAGATACTGCTTCGGCTGGTTTTACTATCTTTTTTTGAGGATAATAACCGAATAATCCCAACTGGCATCTGCTGATACGGGTCTCCATCAGGTCTATGGCAATTCCGACTTCAGATGGTTTTAATTTTAACTCTCCTGAAATCTCAAATGCTGCAGCACATGTTATAGTGCCTTCGGATACCTTGCCTTTGATTGCTTCGGCAATTTTGGAATCGAGCCTTGTTCCTTTTCGATACTTCGCGGCAAAATGCCCTTTATCCTTACGAGTCATGGCTTTCCTTTTTTACGTAAGTAACCCTTTCTTCCCGAAAAAGGAATATATTTTTATCCATAGATGATCTCCTTTGTTAAGATCTAAATAACCACCTATGTTTAACAAATTTTTTTCCAAATGTTTAATACTTTTTGATGCAATCGCACCGGATTTTTATTTGACATAGCTTTCTTCCTAATCTTATAGTGTTTTTTACAATTAAAATATACTATATTGAATATTGAAAGCAAGCAAATTTGCCTGTTGGTTATTCAATATCATGATATCAGGCAAAACTGATGAATTGTGCCGGCATTTGACCCATTAATGGAAAGACAAGATATACCCGTGGGAAGAGCGGCTATCCCAAAACGAACGTAAATCTCTCGATTCATCCGGATCCTATCCAAACTGTGCGGTTAGCCGTTAGCGATCGGCCATCAGCATTGAAAAAATAGTGACAAGAGATTCTGAAAAACTCAAGGTACGAGAGAAAGCTCATCGTCTTACACCACAGATCTTATAGAATCAGAAAAGACTTTCATTCTGATAAATAATGAAGGTGTTGAACCGTTTTATCCAAAAGCTGGCGGTTAGCCGCTAAAAACTAATGGCTAACAGTTAATAGTTAGCCGCACAGGTCGAAATTTTTCAGGTTTGACTTAGAATAAAGAGAAATATATAGCATGTGTATTGCAGTACCAGGCAGAGTGACGAAAACTGAAGGAAACAGAGCAGACGTAGAGTTTGGAGGTGTCAAACGCTATGTATCCCTTGCCCTTTTGGAAAATATAAGCGTTGGTGACTATTTAATTGTTCATGCAGGTTTTGCTATACACAAAATAGATCCATTCGAGGCTGAGGAATCTATCAGACTTTTTCAACAAATATTAAAAGAATGAATTAACGGTAATAACTTCTAAATAAGGAACGGGGGACAAAAAAGCATGGAAATGAGTTGTAAATCCAGAAACATGGCATTGTATTCCCAGCGACCGTGGTTTAGGCTTGAAGCGTTCTTTATAAAAGCCTCTTCTTTGTGAATCTGAACGGTTCACATATATAGGGGCCTTCACCTGTTCCCGTAAATGTCGAACTCTTATGAGTCGTCCGGCAAAGCAGGGGGTTTACTCAGGGCAATTAACGAGGGTTGTTTTTTTTGAAGATATCTGTGGTGCGTAACATTTTAAACGCAAATGACAGGATTGCCGGCGAGAACAGGGAACTGTTTAAAAAAGAGAGTATGCTTGTACTGAATCTGATGAGCTCGCCAGGCGCGGGGAAGACCACTCTTCTCGAACAGACCATCGGTCATTTGAAAAAAAAGATGCGGATAAGTGTAATCGAAGGAGATATCCAGTCTTCGACGGATGCCGAAAGGATTGCAAAATCAGGAGCGAAAGCAGTGCAGATCAATACAGGCGGAGCATGTCACCTTGACGCAAACATGATCCGGTCGGCACTTTCAGAAACCGGCACAAAAGATACAGACCTTATGTTCATAGAAAATGTGGGCAATCTTGTGTGCCCTGCTGAATTCGACCTTGGCGAAGACTTTAAGGTAATGATACTGAGTGTTACAGAAGGGGATGACAAGCCTGAAAAATATCCCATAATGTTTCATGAATCGTCTCTTTTACTCATAAATAAGATCGATCTTCTGCCGTATGTTAAATACGATATAAAAAAAATCCGGGAAAAGAGTTTGAAGATCAATCCGCAGATAGATATATTCGAAATATCATGTAAAACAAGACAGGGGCTTGATAACTGGTTCGAGTGGATATTGAACCGTTTGAAAAGAACATGACAAAAAAAGTCGTTTCATGTCAAAGAGATCTTCAGTATCTGCGAAAATTACGATAAACGGTATGGTTCAGGGTGTGGGATTTCGTCCCTTTGTCTATAAACTGGCCATATTTCATGATCTTGCAGGAGAAATTGCCAACACATCTTCTGGAGTCACGATCCATGTTGAAGGGGCGGATTCCAAAATCCGGGCATTTGTTAACGATCTGAAAAAAAAATGCCCTCCCCTTGCCGGAATTTCCAGCATCTTTGTATCCATGGAACCTGCGAAAGGATATAAAAGTTTCACCATAAAGCCGAGCAAAAGCATGTCATCCAGGGACACGCTGATTTCACCAGACATGGCCATGTGTGATGACTGTCTGAAAGAATTATACGATCCGGGCAACAGGAGATTTAACTACCCTTTTATCAGTTGTACCAATTGCGGCCCCAGATATACCATAATGTCTGATATTCCATGCGACAGGCATAATACATCGATGAAGCACTTCAACATGTGCCCCGAGTGCATGAAAGAATACAATGATCCTTCAGATCGCAGGTTCCATTTCCAGACAAACGGATGTAAGCTATGCGGCCCTGAGGCTTTTCTGTATCGCAGCAACCGGACGCGGGTTATAACAGATGATCCTGTCAAAAAAACCGCCATGCTTCTAAAAGACGGGCATATAGTGGCAATAAAGAGCGTAGGAGGATTTCATCTATGCGTGGATGCAGAAAACAGCGATGCTGTTGCCGGTCTCCGCACAAGAAAGAACCGGAAGACCAAGCCTTTTGCACTCCTTTCTTTAAATCTTGATACGGTTTGCAGATTTGCTGCTGCCGAACCTTCTGAAGTAATTCTTTTGACCTCTTGCCGACGCCCTATTGTACTGGTGAAAAAGCGTAAAACCAATTCCCTCTCTCCCATGATAGCACCTGGTACAGCCTATTTTGGGATAATGCTTCCCTCCACACCGCTCCATCATCTCATCGCAAGTCATGGCTTTACGGCCATTGTTATGACCAGCGGAAATATAAGTGATAATCCGATCTCTGCTGATGATGACGAAGCATTTGAGTCTCTCGGCTTTATTGCAGATTATTTTCTGATACATAATCGAAGAATATACCAGCGGTGCGATGACTCCATAGTCCGGTGGGCAGGTGGAGCTGTCAGGTCCATACGGAGGTCAAGAGGGTATATCCCTGCCCCTTTTCTTCTCACAGACAGATCTCCTCAAATACTTGCCTGCGGTGCAGGAATGAAGAATACAGTATGCCTTACAAAAGGAAAAAATGCTTTTCTCGGTCAGCACATCGGAGACCTTGAATCTGTTGAGACGTGCCTGGCATTCGAGTCGGCCATTGACCAAATGAAACGTATTTTCGGCATTGATCCGCAGATTATCGCCTACGATCTGCATCCTGATTATCATAGTACACGCTATGCACTAAAAAAAGAAGGTATGAAAAAGATAGGCGTTCAACATCACCATGCCCATATTGCAAGCTGTATGGCTGAAAACCGGATAGACGGGCAGGTAATAGGACTTGCATTCGACGGAACAGGATTTGGAACAGACGGCCGCATCTGGGGAGGAGAGGTGTTTATTGGTAAAATGGATAATTTCAGGCGCGCAGCCCATCTTGCCTATATTCCCATGCCTGGAGGATCCGCTGTTGTCAAAGAACCGTGGCGCATGGGAATAAGTTATCTTTACAATACCTTTGGCAAAGAATTTTATAATCTTGATCTTCCAATCATTGCAAAACTAAATAAAAAAGAAATCAGATTTATCACACAGATGATAGATAAAAAAATCAACACCCCCCAGACCTCGAGCCTGGGAAGACTTTTTGACGGGATCGCGGCAATCTTGGGAATAGCGATGACAACATCTTATGAAGGTGAAGCGGCCCTGGCTCTTGAAACTATAATCGGAAAAGAGGCTAACGAACATTATGATTACAAATGGGAAAAAAAAGAGAATTCCTGCTGCCGGATAACGGTTGATCCGATCATCAGAGGCGTAACAGATGACATTAAGAACGGCCTTGGTCCGCCTGATATCAGCCGCAGATTCCACACAACCATTATCAGATTATTTTCAGGTATTTGTAATCTTCTGCATAATGATACAGGATTAAATCGTGTAGTATTAAGCGGCGGAGTATTTCAAAACCAGGTGCTGTTAAAAGGATTGAAAGATGCTGTTGAAAAAAAGGGACTTCAGGTTTTTACACACGCTCTTTTCCCCACAAATGATGGCGGAATATCCCTTGGCCAAGCGGTAATAGCTGCTTCAATTATCAGAAATTCAAAAGATAGTTAAAAAGGTTTTGGCTCTCGCAAATATCTGGTCAAAAGTTTTTTGCATATAGATTTTTGTCGGGACATGAGCTCTGGCAAAAGCAGAAGATAAAAAGTTGAAAAAATCTGAGGGCCGGAGGAGCAGATCTGCAGCAGGTTGAAGTGGACCCCATGTAAAACATTCGTAATTGCACAGCTTGAAAAATTTAGGGCGGCGATAGGAAAATCCCCATCAATTCCCCCTTTTCAAAGGGGGAAGCACCTAAAAGGCTGTCCGGGAATGGCTATTTACAATCTTTGCGCCTGCATGTGCGTGTAGCATCTGCCTGTGCCGCGGACGCGGCAGACAGGTCAGGCAAAGAT
>CAZRLQ010000181.1:0-5182 GCA_964600725.1 uncultured Desulfobacterales bacterium | reverse complement strand
GCGCGTTTGATGCCCTGCATCTTAGGCAAAAGCAGCGCTTGCAGAATTTAGGTAAGATATTAACGGATAGCTGATTGAAAGCACGCTATCTGGAAGATTTATCGGAAAATATGGGACCGGAAACAGATAAAATTAATTTTCAAAATTCTAAAAAAAGAGAAAACCACTGGACTCTCTTATTTGTCGGTAAAAATGGCAGGCTAATATCGATCAGAAATTTTAAGGGGCTGGCTATTGGCTGTATATCTACTTTTATTATTTCAATAATTGCCTCTATTATACTTTTATTTTTCCACATTAATAACATATCTGAAAAAAAACATCTGTTAAATTCATTAGGCACTTGCCGGCAAGAACTCATTTCGCTGAAGAATGAAAAAGATCTGCTTGCAGTTCGTCTTGTTCACGCCGAATCAAAAACCGGAAAAATTTTTGATAAAAAGAATGAAAAACAGAAGGTAAAATCTATTGCCAAAAGGGCGTTAGATAAAAAAAATTCAGAGCCGGTAGATTCAAAAAAAAAAGTGAGATCTGGGGAGAAGCAGCCCAAAAAAAATTTAAAACCTGTTGCTGCTGAGAAAAATACCAGCCCTGGTAAATCTGACAAAATAGCGATTGATAATTTTGTTTTCCTTTATAATCCAGGCGGCAATACTTTAAAAATTAAATTTAAAATAAAAAATAGAGGGTTAAAATCAAAACCTGTCACAGGTTATTACTTTGTTTTATTAAAAGGGGATAAAATAGAATCCGCAAATTGGATGTCGCTGCCTAATTCTCTTTTAGTTTCGGGAATGCCGTCCGAGATTAAAAACGGAAGATATTTTTCAATTTCCAATTATAAAACCATTAAATTCTCGCTTAAAAATCAAAATGTTTCCGAAGAGTTCAATACCGCTGTATTACTGATATTTAATAAGGAAGGAAATCTGCTTTTTAGCAAGGAATTTCCAGTAAAAATAAAGAAAAAGAAAATTGAAGGTCTAATCACCAAAAAATCAACGTCATCTGATATGCTGCTGAATTCAAATCCGGAAAAGAGTAAAAGAGAAGAAATGAGCAAAGTAAAAAGTCAAAGTTATACATCAAGTGAAGAAAATTCAACTGATGTAAATTATTAAACGCCGGACAGATGATTGCCATTTTGATACTCATGCTTTAATCTTTTGAAATAACAAGGAAACGGTATCAGAGGATTTTATTAATTTTTTTGATAAAAAAGAACAACAAGGTCGCCTCTACATTTCCTCCATTAACTAATTCCGTCCGTTTTAGAAATGATTGACTCAGTAGTTCTTCCAGACATTCATAAAGATCCATTTGACAGATTTCCGATTGCTCAAGCTAACTAAACAGTTTTATCCTAAATTACGTGAGTTTCCAGCCCCGCTAAGGAAGATGCCTTACACGGGGCAAGCGCTAATATTGGCGAAGGGATGGATGCTTCTTTTTTCAGACAGACCTTTAAAAACAGCCTATCTTTACAGGAGAAACAGCGTGCTAAATCATTCTGAGAATTTATCTATCATTAATAGAGAACTTTATTTTGAAGGCGATGTTTCCTTTACAGGAAAATTGATAATAAAAGGAAAAGTTAAAGGAACAATAACCGGTGAAACCATCATTATTGCAGAAGAGGGTGATGTGTGCGCAGACATAAAGGCCGGAAGCATAACCATTGGGGGTGATTTTAGCGGAGAGATCAGAGCCTTAGACGAATTGATTATACTTTCCACAGGAAACTGCTGTGGAAAGATTGCTTGCAAGGATTTAGCCGTTGAACCGGGTGGGATTTTAAATGCAGAAGTAAATTGTATAAAATTTAAAAAACTCTCAGAAAAAATGAACGGAGAAATTTCTGATTCAAAAATTGAGGAAACATCTTAAACCACGCACATATTACGCGGACTATACAGATAAATCGGCATATTCCAATTTACAAAACGGATGAATTTAAAAAAGATTCATCACAGGTTAGTATAGTAACCCATGATGAGCAGCTATTAACACTTAGCTTTTAGGAGCTAATTAGTTAGGAGTTAGAGATTCAACAACTCAAAACTCATAGCATAAGTTCAGTTAGCGCATGCTTAATAAATAAACATAAATCTATACAATAATCCGCTATGATCCTTAAAAGATTGACAAAGACTTCTCTTGTCCACAAGGCTGGATGGGTAGTGGTTGATCCCTGGACAATTATTCAAAATGGTTTTGTCCGGGTTGAGTCAGGATTAATTAAAGAAGTCGGTCAAGGAAATATTAAATTCAGCGGTAATTTTATTGATCATGGTTCTGGTGCGCTTATGCCGGCCTTAGTAAATGCCCATACCCATCTTGAGCTGTGCGCTTTAAAGGGAAAGGTGCCTTATAAAAAAGGATTCAGGTTCTGGGTTGAAAAGCTGATTAAACAGCGAGAAACCATTGGAGCCAAAGCACTGCATGCAGGTGCAAAAAAAGGTATAAAGGATCTTATTGAATCAGGATGCAAACTGGTAGGAGAAATATCAACACTGGGTCTGACCTGGGAATTGCTTTTAAATTCAGATCTTGCAGGCATCTGGTTTAAAGAATTTTTAGGCAATGAGTTGAACGAAAAGATTAGTTGCAATGGTGAGCTAAAACGAGTTATAAAATCAGTTTCCGGTCATGCTCCTCATACTTTGGCTCCTGAGATTTTGATAAAATTAAAAAAGGCAGCGCATAAAAATAATCTTCCCTTTTCCATTCATCTTGCTGAATCTGAAGATGAAATTCAGTTTCTTAAGACAGGAAAAGGAGCCTGGGCAAAATTTTTAACGAGCAGATCAATTGATTTCTCTAGGTGGGGTTTGCCTGTTCAAGGTCCTGTCCAGTACCTTAAACGTCTTGGAATTTTAGATAATAAAACGATCGCTGTCCATCTTATTCATACCGGGAAAAATGATTTTGAGACACTTTTACATCACAATACATACATATGTCTTTGTTTAAGAAGCAACAATAATCTTCACCAAAAATTACCCGGCGTTGATAAAATGCTTCAGGCAGGAATAAGACCTTGCCTTGGCACCGACAGCCTGGCCAGTGCTGAATCAGTCAGCATCTTCGATGAGATGAAATTTATATCCAGATCATTTCCTTTGATTTCACCTGCCGATATACTTTCTATGGCAACTGTAAACGGCGCTGAAGCGCTCGGCTTTAAAAACAGATATGGATCTTTGGCTCCTGAAAAATGTGGTTATTTTATTTATCTGCCGATAAATGTTTCAAACCGGTCTGATCTTTTAGAAACTATTGTTAATGCTGATTTTAAGGGACATTGTAAGATAGTATGCGATTATCACCAAGCTTTTGGCAATAGCTCACCTCGAAATTCGGGACAGGAGGCCACCTGAAAACTGATGAAAAATAGTTTTGTCTGCAATAATACTGAATCATTTGCAGTTGTCGGTCGGATAAGTTACCTGAATGTCGCTCCGGTTTACCATAGTTTAGATAATGGCCTGAAACCAGGGTGGTTAAAAATGATTACCGCACCTCCGTCAGTCTTAAACAGCATGTTGGAAAGAGACCTTCTTGATATCAGTCCGGTTTCATCATCCGCATATGCCCGAAACCAGGAAAGATGGCTGCTCTTGCCAGACCTTTCCATTGCATGTTATGGAAAGGTGATGAGTGTAATCCTTGCAAGCAACTATCCATTTAATAAACTGAATAATAAAAAGGTGGTGCTTACCGATGAGTCTGAAACAGCAGCAGAACTTTTAAAATTAATATTTTCATTAAAAAAAATAAAACCGGTCTTTCAAAGCAGAGCAATTAAAAATCCCGGTGACATTCAAAATGGAACTGCTGCTCTGATTATCGGAGACTCGGCTTTATACGGGAAATGGAGCAGTGCATATAAGTATATTTGGGACCTGGGTGATGTGTGGCACCAAATGACAGGGCTGCCATTTATATTTGCCATATGGGCGGTGAGGAAATCATTTGCAGAAAAAAGACCGGAAGTTGTTGCATCAATAATAAATCTGTTTCGAATTTCAAAAAACAAAGGGATCTGTAATCTTGAGCAGGTTGCAAATAAAGCTTCGGCAAAGCTTGGTCTAAGTGTAGATATCTGCAGGAAATATTATAAAAATCTTTTTTATGACCTTGACCCATTGAAAATTAAAGGACTTGAGGCTTTTTTTAAGGGCCTTTACAAGGCAAAACTTATCCCAAAAAAAGTAAGGCTTTCATTCTTTGATCTGATTACAAAATAGAAATACGGATTTTACCGCTAAAGCGCAGCCTTGCAAAATGAAGGCATCATAGTTTAAAGCAAAATGTCTGCACTTGATGGATGAGATAAACCGGACCGGGGAAGAAATTACAATCACAAAAAACGGGAAACCTGTTTCTGTCCTGAAGGCGTATCGCACAGTACCGGAAACACTTTTCGGCCTGCATAAAGGAAAGATACAGAGCAAAGATGATCTGATCGTCCCGTTGGATATTGAGTGGGATGCCGGTTAATGCTGTTACTTGATACGTTCCCGTATGGCTGGATGAAGGAAATCCACGATCAGAAACAGCGGCAAGACAAGCAATTGACACGGTGCTGGCATCTGGTCAACTTGGTGTAGCAGCTATAAGTTTTTGAAAAATCGCCATGCTTGTCAGGAAAAAACGACTCGATATTCAGATAGAGCTTGATGTCTGGCGCATTGAGCTGCTGCAAAACGGTTTGCTGGAAATTCCACTACAAGGCTCAACCGCTCTTCGTGACGGTCAGTTGCAGGCTTTTCGCGGCGATCCCGCAGACCGCATGATTGTTGCCACAGTGCTTGAACTCTCCGCCACACTTGCAGCATCTGACAAAAAAATTCCTGACTGGGGCAAACTCAACCAAAAGATTAGCGCCTCTCTATAAAGGATTGCTCAAAACTCAGACGGAAACTCGACGGGAGCATCCGCAGTTTTTGACTGCATGCTGTTTGCTGAGCTGAATTTGGCACAAACTTTCTCTCTATCCGGTTTTTTATATTTCTGAATAATTCTGTCATAGGCACCATTGTATTTTGCACATCTGAGCTTTAAGATGTTATTTGCACTGTTTATGCACCGCCATGCTCCGGAACGTTTTAACCGGACATGAGCAATGAATTTATCTGCGCTTTCAATGGCACCGCTGCCAATGCGGCAGCCGCCTCTC
>CAZRLQ010000180.1:0-5190 GCA_964600725.1 uncultured Desulfobacterales bacterium | reverse complement strand
ACAATTTGCCGTTTTTAAGTTTAATGCCATCGCCGTAGGAAGGAAATGTAATCGAGTGGAAGCGATCTTTCCCTTTGAATCTGGGAAAGCCTGGTTTCTCTCCTTGTTTGATACGTCTAAAGAAGGCTTGAAAGGCTTTATCCAGTTGTCCAAGAATATTTTGAGAACAAGAATAATTAAGCTCGGCAATGCCATTATCGAGGTTACGGATTTCTTTAAGAGAATTAGCTTGATCATAATAATTGATACTTTTATGCCATTGTTTATAACAAATTATTCGTTGTTCAAGGGCACAATTGTACAGAAAACGAGCCGAACCAAGAAGAGCATTAAGCCTATCTTTTTGAGTTTTATTCGTAAACAACCTATATTTAAAGGATTTTTTCATTTGATTTCTTTTAAAAATTTATCAACCGCCCTACGGATAAGTTCGGCAACCTTTAAACCAGTTTCTTTTGCATATTTACGCAAGGCTTCAATTTGTTTATCTGTTAGGTGGAAATTAACCCGTTTCATAGTAAGTCTATTATACACACTATTTAGGGAATGTCAAGAAAAATAAAAAAGAAGGATGCGCATTCCCCTGCCAGTTGAAGCAGGCAGTCCCCTGCGCATGATTTATATGGATAAATCGACAATACGCCGGTCGCGGCAATCGTTTCTGTAATATGCATCAAAGCCTAATATCCTTAGATATTTTGAAAGCCTGCCAAGGTGAACGTCTAATATGAACTTAGGTGTTCTAAGCGGTTTTTTCCTTAATTTCGAGACAGTTGAAATATCGAAAGTTTCAAATACCGGATAAACAGATATTCTGTCTTTATCTTTAACCGGATATGAAAACAAGGCCGATCTTCCATTTACAAGAATTAAGTCAACTTCTGCATGAGGTATGCCGAGTGATTCTATTAGATGCCTTACAGAGGGAGAACCTTTGACCGAAACCGCAAATTCCTGTTTCCGTCTGTCCGGAGTCAGAAAGTCATTTAATTCTTCATAAAATCTTATATAAACAGAAATTTTCTGCAATGTATGACAAAATTTATGCACGCCCCCTTATGCCCCTTTTAATATCAATGATATCCGGTCTGGGGTTCGGCCTTTGGCTGCCCGGTTTCGGTCTGTACGTATATCCTGCTGTTTTTATATGTCCAGTCCTGATGCTCTGTATGATTAAACGGAAAAGATACGGACTGCTTTCACCGATCTTTCTCTTTGCTGCTTTGGGATATCTGTTAATACATCCGTGGGCATTTCCAAAGTTTACCCCTGATCATATTATAAATTTTACTGATACTTCCCCCTGGAAAATAACCGGCACCATAGAGAATAATCCTTTGAAATTCAATAAAAACCGGACTAAGTTCATTTTAAAAGCCGAAACACTTGAAAAAAAAGATAAATCTCTTCAGGTTGTCGGGAAAATACGCGTCACCCTTTTGGGGAAAGATCCAAAGCTTGCTATTGGAGACAGGATTTCATTTGTCGGCATTATCAAGTCGATCAGAAATTTTAACAACCCAAAAGGATTCAATTATGAAAGATATATGGCTTTCAGTGGAGTATGGGGAACCGCCTTTGTTTTAAAAGAGAAGCTGAGCATCCTTGACAAAAGTGTAAGACCGCGGTTTTTTGTGCATTGGGGAGATTTTCGCAAGAAAATTTCGTTTCTTATAGAAAAAAATGGAGATATCGAGCAGCAGGGTCTATTAAAAGGATTGATTCTTGGGGAGCGAAACAGCATTTCTCCGCAGTTAAGAGAGGCATTTAACCGGGCCGGCATCGGACATCTTCTTGCCATCTCAGGACTTCATATCGGTATTGTCGCAACTGTCTCTTTTATTCTTTTTTCCAGGTTTCTTTCTCACATAAAGATCTTTCTCTGGAACGCGTGGATCAGAAAAGGGGCGGCATTATTGTCCCTGGGTCCGGTATTTTTCTACGGTTCTCTTACAGAAATGTCACCCTCAACCCAGAGAGCTGTTCTTATGGTGTCGGTTTTCCTGTTGACATTTCTGATTGAAAGAGAGCAGGATACAGTCAATACTCTGTCGGCCGCCGCTATTTTTATTCTGATTATCCACCCCCCTTATCTTTTTTCAATCTCCTTTCAACTTTCGTTTTCAGCAGTTTTAGCTATAATATACGGTCTTTCCAAGATACGCAACATACAAGCTAAAACTGCGATTCACACAAGATTTTCCAGGATGCGCAAAAGAGTCATACTATTTTTCTTTGTTTCACTATTTGCCATGCTTGGAACAGCCCCCCTTGTTATGCTTTATTTCAACCAGATCTCTCTGATAGGAATTTTCACTAATTTTATCTTTGTTCCTTTAATTGGATTTATTGTCGTTCCCCTGGGACTTTTGTCGGTATTTCTATGTCCTATATCTTATCAGGCAGCTTCATTGGTTATGCAAGCCGATGCTGCTCTATTGTCAAAAGCGGTTGAAATGATCATCTTTTTTTCCAAACTGCCGTTTGCTGCATTAAAAACAGTAACCCCTACATATTTCGAGATATCCTGTTTTTACCTCTTTGCCTGGGGAATTTTGAATCTAAAAGAGAAAAAATTAAGAGAAAAAGGAACCAGGACGCAGGCGGGGCAAGGCAAAACAACTGAAACCGTATCAGACGACAATATCTATATGAATGCCCTGGGTCGTCTCAATCTGTGGAAACGGTTCAATCGTCCGGTTTTCTCAAAAGCGAATCTTGCGAAAATTATCATTGTAATCGCTCTGGCTGCTGCTGTCATGGATACCTGTTACTGGCTTTACAACCGGTTTTGGCATAATGATTTAAGAGTAACGATTATTGACGTGAAGCAGGGCAGTTCCTCTCTCCTGGAACTGCCGGGCGGTTTTTGCATACTTATCGATGGAGGCGGTTTTTATGATAATTCGGTCTTTGATGTTGGCGCTGGTGTAATTGCGCCTTTTTTATGGAGCAAAAAGATTAAAACCATCGATCTGCTTGTTCTGTCACATCCTGAAAGTGATCATCTGAACGGACTTATATATATTGCTGAAAATTTTAATGTAAAGAAGATATTGACAAATAGCCAGGCTGTAAACACAAAAGGCTATAAAGAGTTTATACGTGTCATTGAAAAAAAGAAAATTTTTGCACCTGATTTTAAAGAGATTTCCCGCGTGCAAACTTTAAACAGCGTACAAATCAATATACTGTATCCGCCGGTTGACTTTATTGAGAAAATAGAACATCAAAAATGGCGCAGCTTAAATAACAATTCGATTGTCTTAAAAGTCGTGTTCAAATCAGTATCATTTCTATTTCCAGGGGATATTCTGAAACATGCGGAAAAAGAGCTTGTCGGGATTGCAGGCGATGATTTGCGCAGCACCGTCCTTATCGCACCGCACCACGGCAGCAAAACTTCTAGCAGCGAGCTGTTTCTGGATAAGGTTAATCCTGAATATGTTATTATATCTTCGGGTTGGAAAAACAGGTTTAAATTTCCTAATTTATCAGTTATAAAGCGTTATAGAGAGCGCAAATACAAGATATTCCGCGTTGATGAAAACGGAGCGGTCATGTTGTCAACTGACGGCCGCTTCCTTAAGATTGAACCGACAATTTAAAGGTGACTTTAAAATGGATATCAGCAATGTCTTGAAATTCTTGAGCTTAAAAACAATGGGTTCTTCGCGGATTAACGTAAAAACCTCTCCCTAATCAGGGAATGATCTTGAGCTAAGGTGGTAGATTTTTTCTTGGGTTGCAAGACGAGGTCTATCGTCAACTCATTTTCTTTTCCACAATGTCCACATTTGAATGCCTGTTTGTATTTCATCTGCAATCTCCTATCGATCAACAAACCAGTTTTCTTTTTTAATACCAAATCCCACCAAAACGCCACCTGGGATTTTTTCGAATCGGGATCGGTGTGGCAGTAAAAGGGAAGGTGTCATCTCCAAATGCATTCGCCTTGCCCAAAGACTCAAGTCTGCCGGGTGAAAGTGATAAAAGACGATCAATCCGCTCCTGGGTTTGGGGGTGGGTTCTTAAAATGGAAGGCTGCCTCTCGTGATACCCCGGTAAAAGAACACGAGCCAGCCACCTATCTCTATATCGTTCCATTTTGGCCAGCGCCGAGGCCAGACCTTCGGGATCACCCGTCAGCAGGGCGGCGTCCAAATCCGCATCGAATTCACGTGTGCGGGAAAGCGCCAGTTGAAGTAACACGCCTATTGTCGGTGCAAAGATCAGCACCAGGATGCCGACCCAGGAGACATGATGGCCCGATGCCAATAAAAGCGGCAGATTAAAAAACAGTAAAAATTGTCCGGACATCGAAAAGAAAGACATTACCCGGCTGATGGTGTCCGACAGATTCATGATCCATAAGTCATTATTTTTAAGGTGGGCGACCTCGTGAGCAATAACGGCATTCAACTCACGCATGCTCAGCGTGTTCAGCAAACCGTCCGTCAGGGCGATGGCGGCGTTATCAGAGCTTCCGGTGGTAAAGGCGTTGAGTATTTTTGTCGGCACGTAATAAATAACAGGGAGTCTTGGCAGTCCCGCCCGTTGGGCCAGTTCCTGCAACGCTGCATACAGATCCGGCGCCTGATGTGGAATCAGGGGCTTGGCGGCGTACCAACGCAGGATGACTCTCGGTGACAGGTGTGGGCTAATGATCATGCTTATGACGGTGATAATAACGGCCCAGCGTATTCCCGAAGGACCTGCGAAAATCCAGCCCAGCAGGCCCAGCAGCAATGCCATGCCGGCCAAAAGCATCAGCGAGTGCAACCAGTTGACGATTTTGTGCTTCAATGTATTTATTTGGTAAAAATCATCATGCATATATAAATTTCCAATCCGAATATTTTTCCCATTGTCAGCATGGGTTCGATTTCAGTACGCAGTAATTTTAACGCAGTTATTCCAGTTCAAATTTTTCCATCCGCAGTTTTAAGATCCGTTTCCCTTGTTGCACCAGGTTTTCCATCTTCTCGAATGCATCTCGGTATGTCTCAATAACTTCCCCAAAATATTCGTAAAGTGGATCGTCTTTGCCTATCGATTTTGCAATTTCATGCACCAATTCCTGGGACTGCTCAAAATGTTGGGCGATTTGGGCCAGCGCCATTTCACGATTTTTCTGCTGGCTGCGCTCTTTTAAAAGGATTGGTAACAGGCGCTGGATGGCATACTCGA
>CAZRLQ010000179.1:0-5204 GCA_964600725.1 uncultured Desulfobacterales bacterium | reverse complement strand
TAAAGCAGGCAGTCTCCTTGCCTAAATTTTTATGAATAATAGAATGTGTAATTAAGAAAATATAAACCAGGCGGTGGCTGAACCCCGGTAAGAAAGTCATCTACACCGTTGGCTGCGGATGACAGCATGCCGCCGGATGGCCCGATTGGGCTCAAATCCCCGGCATTTGTCTGCATGGCGGATAAAAAACAGAACAGACCTAAAAGAGCGGCAGCGGTCCAGCGAAACTTCTTTTGAAACATCGTCTTTCCTCTTATGATGTTACCGATCTTTTATGATATCCGGGCAGAAAAAAATATTCTTCCAGCTCTGTTAAGAACATATCCTTGCTTGTATAAAATATTGTCTTAAGGCCCTTGCTTTGCGCCCGTTTTATATGAGAAAGATGATCGTCAATAAAGAGGACGGTTTCAGGCTGTTCGATATTCATCTGTTGCATAACCTTATCAAAAATATCCGGATCTTTCTTTGTCATACCGAAATGAAAGGAATTGAACACATAATCAAAGATGTTGAAAAAATCGTATCTTTGGTTCAATTCGTCAAGCCAGTTTGTCTGGTCGCTTAAGATAGCGAAAGTAATCCCTTTTTTTTTCAATTTTGAGATCAATTCCAGCATCCATGGACGTAAAATAAAGCAGGAGAGGATCTCTTCCGAAAATTCGCTGTCTGTTCCGCGAATGCCGCTGCTTTTACGCAAGGCATCCCAGAATCTGTCTTCAGAAACCTTTCCTGTTATAAATCCAAGCTCGTAGATTGTTGCAAAGGCGGTTTTGATAAGATCTTCAGGTTCAAGGTCATTTTTTTCGGCAATGGCTGAAATACCCGCCTTAAAACCTTCTTCTGCCACAACCCCGCCGAAATCGATCAGTACTGTTTTAATATTTTTTTTACCGGTCATATTTTAGTCATCTTTTCTTTAGATCGCAGACATCTCAAGGATTTCTTCTGTGTCAACATGTTTTTCAAAATGAGCGGACAAAAGATCGTATGCTTTATCTCTTGCCGCTGGACCGTGGGCTTGATGAACCTGTATACTGCCGAGACCGATGCTGTCAAGCCAGTATTTTGCAATGGCGGGTGTGTCGAAGAGACCATGGATATATGATCCCATGATTCGATTGTTCAAAGCAACGCATCCATCCTCATCTTCATCAATGATGTTGTTCCGCTGCTGCACATAAAACATTGGCCTGCCCCCAAGCCTTTTTGTCCGGCCCATATGAATCTCGTATCCAGCGCCCTTGATGCCATTGACGGAAAATCGGGTTAAAGTGGTTGTTTTCGGCGCATTCAAAATAGTTTCAACCGGCAGAAGCGACAGTCCTCTCGTTGTTCCCGGCTTTCCTTCAAGCCCCTCGGGATCATGCACCAGGCGGCCCATCATCTGGTATCCTCCGCATATCCCAAGGATATGTCCTCCCTGGCCAGCATATTTGATCAGTTTTTCCGACCATCCGGCTTTATTCAGCCAGTCAAGATCAAACCTGGTGTTTTTTGATCCGGGAATAATGACCGCTGAAAAAGGAAAAAGATTTTCTGCTTTTTCAATAAAATAGAGGTCGAGATCTTTCAGGCCGGCAATCGGATCAAAATCCGTAAAGTTGGAGATATGGGGGATGCGTATGACGGCAATTGACGGAGCATTGGTTTTCTTTGAAGAAACCTTGCCGCACTTTTCAATAACAACGGAATCTTCGGCTTCTATATTGAAATCTGTGTACCAGGGGAGAACTCCAAATACTTTTTTCCCGGTTTTTTCTTCAATCCATCTAACACCATCTTTAAAAAGATTCTTGTCACCTCGAAAGCGGTTGATTATAAATCCTTTTATTAAATCCTGCTGCGTTTTAGATATACATTCAAGGGTTCCGACGATCTGTCCGAAAACACCCCCCTTATGGATATCGGCCACCAGAATGACATCGGCACCCGCGTACTCAGCCATGCGAAAATTGACAATATCTGTTTGCATCAGGTTGATCTCAGCACAGGAACCGGCTCCTTCCATAATGATCAGCCGATATTTCCGGCGCAGCCTGTCAAGTGCATCACAAGCTTTTGAAAACAGATTCTCTTTTCTTTTCTGATAATCAGATGCTGTGCTGTTAAAGACGGCATTTCCGAGAAGTACGACCTGTGAACCTATTTCACTGGCAGGTTTGAGCAGAATCGGGTTCATGTCAACATGGGGCGGGATTCCGGCTGCCTCGGCCTGAACGATCTGTGCCCGGCCCATCTCCAGGCCCTCAGGGGTAACCCCTGAATTATTGGACATATTCTGGGCCTTAAAAGGAGCCACGCAAACACCTCTGTTTGCAAAAAAACGGCACAAAGCAGTTGCGACAATACTCTTTCCTACCTCTGAACCTGTTCCAAAAACAGCGATGCACGGTGCTTTTTTTATATGATTATTTTTCAATTCCAACTCTTGCCATCACACCATTTTGATAATAATGTTTTATTTCCCGCATTTCTGTAACCAGATCCGCTTTTTCAATAATTTTTGGATCTGCATCACGCCCTGTTATGATTATTTCAACATCTTCCGGTTTTGTATCAATGAGATCGATGAGTTCTTCCACCGGGAAGAGGCCGCAGGAGACAGCAACATTTCCTTCTTCGATGATAACAATGTCGTATTCGCCTGAAGAAACAGCGGCTTTTATCCTTTCAAGACCATCATGCGAAGCTTTAATATCCTCGGGAGAAGGTTTGCCCATGACAAAACGGCCAAGACCGTACTGCTCGATGGTGATAAGATCCGAGAACTTCTGCAATGCTTTGACCTCACTATATAATCCCATTTTCAGAAACTGAACGATCAGTACCTTGAGCCCGGCTCCGGCAGCTCTTACCGACAGACCGAGGCAAGCCGTGGTTTTTCCTTTTCCATTTCCAGTATAAACCTGTACATATCCTTTCATAGTTTTTCCTTTATTTGTATTCTCTATGTAAGAAATTCCATCTCCCCATCTCCTATTCCTCCGGTCACCCCATCTCCCGCTCACTCCATCACTCAGCCTCCAGGTTTTACCGGCCAATGGCGTACTTTTTTGAATACCCCCGCGGTGTTACCATAAAGCCCAGGTAAACGGATGATGCGCTGCTTCCAACAAAGATGGTTGTCTGCATATTTACATCTTCTGTATGAAGATTTTCAAGGGAACTGATTTTGACACCCTGTTCATCTCTCATGGCGCTGGTTACAATACCGACAGGTGTTTTCCCGCTTCTGTAATTAAGGATAATTTTCTGGGCTTTCTCCAGCAATAGATCTCTTTTTCTGCTTTTGGGATTGTACAGAACAATTACAAAATCAGCGGCAGCCGCTGCTTCAAGACGTTTTTCAATAAGTTCCCATGGAGTCAGCAGGTTGCTTAAGCTGATGACGGCAAAATCATGGGCAACCGGTGAGCCTAACAGGGCAGCCCCGGAGCAAAGGGCAGGGATTCCCGGCACAACTTCCACATAAAGAGCAGGTTTTACCTCAGCGGTTTTTTGATTTGAAACCAGCGAAGCAATGGGAATCTCTTTTTCCCTGCACATTTCAAACAGAAGCCCTGCCATTGCATATACCCCTGGATCACCGCTCGAGACAATCGCGCACTTTTTTCCGGTAAGAGCGGCATCTATTGCAGCACTAACTCTTTCAATCTCTTTTGTCATTGCTGTGCTGATAATATTTTTATCTTTTATAACCGGCCGGATAAGATCAATATAAGTCTTATATCCGACAATGGTATCAGCGGATTTCAAGAGGTGATATGCCCGTTGTGATAAATGATCCGGGCTCCCGGGACCGATTCCTATTATGTAAAGGGTATTCTTGCAATCGCTATGGTCACGTTTCCGGCCGACTCTTTCGGTACAATCAGTTTTCCTTTTTTCGATGCAAGAATTGCCGCGGCTTCGCATACACTCTTTACTCCCATATGTTTTTCCACCATCAAAGATGGTCTTTTAATATCTTGAACCTGATTTAATTCGTCTTTGCCAAAAAATTTTATTTGCAGGTCAAGGGTTTTGCCAAGCGCCAGGAGTCCTGGTTCATCCATTTTCAGATCGATTGTTGCAAGACTTTTCAGGCTCTTTTCAGACAGCCGGTATTTTCTTAAAATATCATATAGAAAACTTTTTATCTCTACCAGGCTTGTATTCCGATTGCAACCAATACCCGCAACAATAGTGGGCGGCCGCAAAACCAGCATCCTGAACGGAAGATCAGCTATAATGTCATCAATAAAAATACCGGCAGTATCTTTATTTACCTTTTTTATCAACTCTGCCGGATCGATTTTATCTGAGCCGGTATGATTCAAAAAATTTGATTTTGCTAAAAAGACATTTTTCATAAAGCCGAAAGGATCATGAAGATATATCTTTCTACCTGAAAGCAGAGCAGAGCTGACCCATTTTATGGCACCCGGATTCTCTATGAAAAGATTTTTTTCTTTGGCGATAAGATCTACGGCAGGAACCCTGTTTAAGTCTGTAGCCGTGGTTATAACGGGAACAGCTCCTGTGAGCAGGGCAATCTTTTCCGCCAGGCTGTTGGCACCGCCTATATGGCCTGACAGCAGGCTTATTGCATGGTATCCTGATTCATCGGCCACGACAACAGCCGGATCCTCTGTTTTTGTCCTGATAAGCGGCGCAATAAGCCTGACAACAATACCTGTAGACATAATAAAGATATGTCCCCGGTATTTATTGAAATTTCGGGCTAAGTCATCCCCTAAGCGTTTAAACGGAATAGACGAAATATCGGGGCATTCAAGCGAGGAAGAAAGACGCAGATCCACATCAGGCAAACTTTTTGCAATCTTTGCAGCCAGTTTTGCTCCATTGGGAGTAATCGCCCAGACAGCAAGTCTTTCTGACCGATTCTGATTATTGATGCTATCTTGTTGCAATGTTTGTGAAATTTTCCTGGTTATCGCGAAATGGGAAAAGTATTATTGGAGAAGTATTAACCCACCTTTTGCTAATTATATATTACAGGACAGGGTAATTGCATCAAAATTTTAAATATTTAATAAGGTTAGGAAGATATTTATTGTCCCTGCCTGCCTGCAGTCGTTTTGCGTTCACTCCGGCTTTCATAACAGTTTTTTTTTGATTTAGCAAATTCAGAGCTATCTGGCGCATTATCGCAAAATTTTCAGATGAATTTTCCTTGCGTTTTCGGCATTCATCTTCAC
>CAZRLQ010000178.1:0-5218 GCA_964600725.1 uncultured Desulfobacterales bacterium | reverse complement strand
ACCCGGCCTAAATCTGAGCGCTATATTGTCCAATTTATTCCCGGACGGATCCTAAATACCTTGTAAGCCGGAACCCATCCTGCTTTGACGCACATTCTCAGACAGCTCCCTTTTGAAATCACTTTTAAGAACCCCAAATACAGGCAAAAAAATGGCACTTTATATCTACAATACATTGACCGGGAAAAAAGAACTTTTCATCCCTCGTGAACCGGGAAAAGTCGGCATGTACGTCTGCGGACCAACGGTTTATGATTCCTGTCATATAGGACATGCGAGGTCTGTAGTTGTTTTTGATGTTATCAGCCGTTATTTTAAGGCAAAGGGATACGATCTGACCTACATCAGAAATTTTACGGACGTTGATGATAAAATAATTAACAGGGCCGGGGAACTAGGTATTAATTCCCGGGAAGTCGCAGAAAAATATATTAAAGAATTTTATGACGACATGGACGCCTTAAATGTCGAAAGGGCTACGATTGAACCTAAAGCCACTGAACATATTGAGCATATTATATATGTTATCAAGATCTTAATCGACAAAGGTTTTGCATACCGGATTGATAATGATGTCTATTTTGCTGTTGAATTATTTAAGGGGTATGGAAAACTTTCCAGGCGAAAACTTGAAGATATGGAAGCAGGCGCAAGGGTTAAGGTTGACAAAAGAAAGAAAAATCCTTTTGATTTTGCCTTGTGGAAATCGGCAAAGCCCGGAGAACCGGCCTGGGAAAGTCCATGGGGAAAAGGCAGACCCGGGTGGCATATTGAATGTTCGGCAATGAGCTATAAATACTTAGGGGAAACCTTTGATATCCATGGAGGCGGCAAGGACCTTATATTTCCGCATCATGAAAACGAAATTGCTCAGTCGGAATCGGCTTTTGACAGACCTTTTGTCAAGTATTGGATTCATAACGGATTTATCAACATCAACCAGGAAAAGATGTCAAAGTCTTTGGGAAATTTTCTGCTGATAAAAGATGTTTTAAAATCTTACCATCCTGAAACTGTGCGGCTTTTTCTTCTATCCAACCATTA
The DNA here is from genome assembly GCA_964600725.1 of uncultured Desulfobacterales bacterium. Lineage (GTDB taxonomy): Bacteria > Desulfobacterota > Desulfobacteria > Desulfobacterales > CAZRLQ01 > CAZRLQ01. The sequence continues at coordinate 4,174 of CAZRLQ010000178.1, read as the reverse complement.
CCGGAGTCCTATTGATTTTAACGAAAAAGCTATTGATGAAGCAAAAGCAGGACTTGACAAGATATATACGCTTCTCGAACGGATCAATGAAAAGGCGGGCTGCACGCCGGAGATTAATGACAGTCATAATACCGGCGAATACTGGCTGCGCTTTTGCGGGGCAATGGATGACGATTTTAACACAGCACAAGGTATCGGCATTCTTTTTGAAGCTGTTCGCATGGCAAATCGATTATTAGATGGTACCATAGAGAGGTTGTCAGAGGAGTTAAGAGATAAAATCTTGTCAGCACGCGCAGATATTATGGAAATCGGCGGTATCCTTGGTATACTTGCCGAAACACCGGCAGCCTATTTTGACAAGCAGAAATCGAGGCTGCTTGAGACAGAATCTATTGACCCTTCTGTTATTGAAAAAATGATTCAGGAAAGAACTGAAGCGAGAAAAGCAAAGGATTGGGAAAAGGCTGATTTTATCAGGAAAAAACTTCTCGGGATGAATATCATTCTTGAAGACCGGCCCGATGGCACTATCTGGAAAATTAATGCTTAAAAAATGATAAGAACGAGGCCTGGGCAGGCACGGGGCCTGCCCCTGCATCGATATTGCCGGATACATTTTTTCGTTCCCGCGCTCTTTGCGTGGAAATACATACTATACGGGTTTCCACGCAAAGAGCGTGGGAACCGGGCGAAAAGCAACATCTTTTCCTGCAGCAGGCAGGTAAAAGTGTAAACCAAGTTTGAAGGATGCCCTTGCTTCAAACCATTTCTTATATTTTATGTCTTCATTTAAACTGGTTTCGGAATTTACTCCAAAAGGAGATCAGCCAAAAGCAACAGAAGCTTTATCCCGTGGTGTCTTATCCAAAGAAAAACATCAGGTCCTTCTGGGTGTAACCGGTTCCGGCAAAACATTTACAATGGCTCATGTAATTGCAAATGTTCAGAAACCGACTCTGGTAATAGCTCCAAACAAAACCATTGGCGCTCAACTTTACAATGAGTTCAAAAATTTTTTCCCGGAAAACGCTGTTGAGTATTTTGTAAGCTACTACGATTACTACCAGCCCGAAGCATATATTCCTTCCAGTGATACTTACATACAGAAAGATTCCTCAATTAATGAAATGATAGACAAGATGCGTCATTCCGCAACACGTTCTGTTCTTTCACGTAGAGATGTGATTGTTGTGGCTAGTGTATCTTGCATTTTTGGCTTAGGTGCTCCCGAAGATTATCTGGCCATGCGTATCGAAGTTGAAAAAAATAAAGAGCTGGTTCGTGACCGATTGCTGACAGACCTTGTCGGCATCCATTTTGAACGTAATGATATCAATTTCCACCGGGGCATTTTCAGAGTAAGAGGCGACAGAGTTGATATATTTCCGCCTTATGAAGAAGCTGACGCAATTAGAATTGAGTTCTTTGGTGATGAAGTTGAAAGAATTTCAGAGATTGATCCTCTTAGAGGCACTGTAAAAAAAGATTTGAAATCTGTTACTATTTTTCCTGCCAGCCATTATGTGGCCGGAAAAACAACGTTAAAAAGAGCCATCGAGTCCATTATTGTTGAACTAAAAACAAGAATTGATTATTTCAGAAGCGAAAATAAACTGATTGAAGCCCAAAGAATAGAAGAGAGAACAAATTTTGACCTGGAAATGATGCACGAATTAGGATACTGTAATGGAATTGAAAACTATTCACGCCATTTAACAGGAAGAAAACCAGGTGCCCCGCCCCCTACCCTTCTCGATTATTTTCCAGACGATTATCTTTTATTTATAGACGAAAGCCATATTGCACTTCCCCAACTTCACGCCATGTATAATGGGGACAGATCACGTAAAGCGACTCTCGTTGAATTTGGTTTCAGGCTGCCGTCGGCCCTGGATAACCGGCCCCTTAAGTTCAGAGAGTTTTCAGATAGAATTTCACAGGTTATTTATGTATCAGCGACTCCTGCCGAATATGAACTGGAAAAAGGGAAAAGGGCTGTTGTCGAACAGATTGTAAGACCAACCGGACTGGTTGATCCGGAAATAGATGTTCGAAGTGCGGAAAATCAGGTCGATGATCTTTTTGAAGAGATCATGATCCACCATAAAAGAAAGGAAAGAGTTTTAGCGTGTACTTTGACAAAACGTATGGCGGAAGATCTGACTGAATACTTTTCTGATCTGGATGTAAAGGTGCGTTATCTTCATTCAGACATAAGTACGTTGGAACGGATGGATATCATAAAGGATTTAAGAAAAGGGGTGTTTGATGTGCTTATCGGTATCAATCTGCTTCGAGAAGGTCTCGACATACCGGAAGTTTCACTGGTCGCAATACTTGATGCCGACAAGGAAGGATTCCTTCGTTCGAAAAGATCGCTTATTCAGATATGCGGCCGTGCATCAAGAAATGTTCATGGCAAGGTAATAATGTACGCAAATTTTGTGACAAAGTCGATGCAATATGCAATAGACGAGACAAAGCGGCGCAGGAAAATTCAAGATTCCTACAACAAAAAAAATAGAATAACACCCAAAACCATTGAAAAAAAGATAATGCCTCTCTTTGAATCCCTGTATAAATCCGAATCCGATGCAAAAGTTAAGAACATAGTATCAGAACCCTTAGCCAAATACAGATCTTTTGATAATTTAGATGAGATTATAAAGGAGTTGGAACAAAAAATGAAATTAGCTGCAAGGGAACTCGCTTTTGAAAAAGCAGCCGAACTCAGGGATCAGATAAAAGAACTTCAGAATCTGGATTTTTTTGGACGGTGATAATCTTCTCTGAAAACCTAATACCCTTATAATGGAGAACTGAATGTTGGACAGGACAGATAAGATTAACTGGTTTAATTCAGGATAATCTGCTATAAGGATCACAGATATTCAATAATTACATTTATGTTAATCGTGTGAGGTCAACTGTGCTACAAAAAAAAGCGGAAGCGGAAGCGGAAAATCTACATATAATAAAGGAAGATTGCGAACAATATCGCCATAAAATTAATATTGGCAATGAAAGAACTTGTGATTGCGGAAAAACGCACATTAATTGCATGACCGCTAAAGAATGGTTAAAAAGTCAATTAGGGGTTTGGCAATTCTATTATGAGAAAAGAGATATTAGAAAAAAAAACCTGCATCCAGCGGCATTCCCTATCTCTTTAGCAAAGAAAGTCGTTGAATTATTTACACACGAAGGCGAACTGGTTTTAGATCCCTTTGTTGGCAGCGGAACAACACTTGTGGCCGCGCAAGATCTAAATAGAAATGCTGTTGGCTTTGATCTTCAGGAATCTTATATAAATTTATGTTCAAAACGTCTTTCCCAAAAAAATCTATTTAATAAAACAAAGCAGTTATCAATTCAAGATGATGCTTTAAATATTCCTTTATATCTTAATCCAAATACTGTGAGTTTGATATGGACATCTCCACCTTATGCAAATTTGTTAAATAGAAAAAGAAAAAATAAATCACGGCGCGATAGAAAAAATGATCAATATCTCAAAGTGGAGCAATATTCGCAAAATACCAGAGACCTTGGAACCATGTCATTAGATGATTATACTAAAGCTATGGGTGATATTTATGAAGCATTGTTACCATTGCTCAAGCCAAAAGCTCATTGTGTCATTAATGTGCCGGATATGTGGTGGGAAAATCAGCGTATCACCATACACGTTTCTCTGATCCAAGAGTTAAGGAGTCGAGGTTATGAGCTGCGTAATACTATTATTTGGGATAGAACAAATATAGTAAATAGAATAGGCATATTCGGGTGGCCAAGCAACTACATCACAATGGGCACAACTTTCGAATACTTGTTAGATTTCTGGAAGCCAGAATAAAGGGCGTAGTATTTTATGAAAATATTTACTAAAGAGTCATTAATAGCGTCTTTGATTGAAATTAGAGAAAAAGGTTGGATACCAAATGCCAGGTCTGGCAATGTGGGTGGAATTGGAAATACCCTTGAAGATTTACTTGGAATTGAAGAAAATAACCTGCCTATTCCAAATGCAGCAGAATGGGAATTGAAATGCCAACGAAAAGAAACAACATCATTAACCACCTTGTTTCATATGGAACCGTCACCGAGAGCTTTAAAATTTGTGCCTCAAATACTATTGCCTAAATATGGCTGGGCGCATCAACTTGCTGGC
>CAZRLQ010000177.1:0-5230 GCA_964600725.1 uncultured Desulfobacterales bacterium | reverse complement strand
GCCAAAGATAGCCTGAAGATGAAATGCTGGATGTTCAACTTATTCCCGGACGACTCCCAAGACAATGCTTTGTGCAAAATTTCGACCTGTGCGGTTAGTATTAAATATACATTTATTAGCCATAGACGCACACAAACATGCTTATTAGTCATCGGCATGGCATAATAATGTTGTGTTTTGTCCATGTGCGTTTGTGTGGGTCGAGCGATCACAGCAAGCGGGCAGCTTATGCAAGGCGACGCAATTATTCTAACCGCACACAGCCCGCAAAATTTTAGTCTGAAGCAGAAATTTGGTAAAAATGGGGTTTTTTAAAGGTCTTTAAATATGAACGCCTTATAAAAGGCTGTCCGAGAATGGCTCCTGGAAAGAATTTATGGATCATAGCGGATTATTGTGAAAATTCTGCTTATTTATTAAGCACACATTAATTAAACTTATGCCGCCAGCTACTAGCTGTTAGCGATTAGCGGTTAGCTGTTAATCTGCCGCTGCTTTCCAGCTTGGCTGATTAGCTCCTGAAAGCTAAGTACTAATGGCTGTTCATCACGGATTACCACACTGATCCCTGATGAACAGAATTTATTTTATCTGGTGCTCGCTAAGATTCTGTTTTAAAAGCAGGGAATCGAAGCGAAAAAATATGAGAGCAAGTACAAATTGTTGCAAAATTGAGATAAACAGCCGGCTATTTTTGCCGAAAATTTGTGACAATTTAAATTGTGATCATGCTTTTTGCAGCCGACTCATCAGTCTTAAAACAACCCCTAAAGATATCAAAACCGCTTTTCCAACTTTTTTATTTCAGCAATTTGCCGAACCTGTTCCACCTTACATAGTCGATTATCGATCCATGATTATCTTTATTCCATGACCAGTATATAATAAAGGCTTTTCCTTTCACCGCTTTCAATTTAACAAATCCCCAAAACCTGCTGTCGTAGCTATGATCGCGGTTATCACCCATTACAAAAAGAGAATCCTCCGGTACCTTTACAGGTCCGAAATTATCCCTTGGCTGTATGCCTTTCGGAATTATATTAAGGTCTGTATGAATAGCGTGACCGCAATCTACTTTCATATTGTTTAAATAAACCTGTTTGTTCCGAATTTCAACAGTATCTCCGCCGATCCCTATGACCCTTTTAATGAAATCCTTTTTCGGATCTTCGGGAAATTCAAAGACTATGACATCACATCGCTCTGGATTTTTTATCGGAAAAACCGTTGTATGCAAAAATGGCAGTTTAACTCCGTAAATAAACTTGTTAACAAGAATATGATCTCCTACCAGTAAGGTCTGTTTCATGGAACCGGAAGGAATCTTAAATGCCTGCACAATAAAAGTACGAATAAATAAAGCAAGTAAAATTGCAATAAAAATCGCTTCAAGATTTTCCCTGAGACTTCCTTTTTTTTTAGACTCTACATCCTTTTTCAAATTCTTTTTTAACTTCAAATCTGTTCCAGCACCTTTCCTTATATTTGTTCAATCAGATCAACCAAATCTAATCTCAATCTTAAACGCCTTAACGTAACACTTATTTCATGACGGACCCTAAGAAGCTGTTTTAAAAGTGATGAATCAGCTTCGCTTCGATCCCCTGCTTTTTTTACAAATCCAATGTTTATATTAAAGACTTGCGAAAAGCCCCAAGACCTGCCTTAAGAATGACTAGTTTCGCAAATTTTGCCGCTCAAAAACCGGCGCATATCGAGTCAAAAATTGCTCAATTTAGAGGCATCCTGCATAAATACTCAAAAGCAGTTTATTACACTTTTGACGGTTTTCGCTTTCTGGTTTTCACACTCTTTGCACGGGAATGCACATCATACTGGTTCCCATGCAAGGAGCACGGGAACCAGGCGGAAAACAACATCCCTGCCTGCAGCAGGCAGGGAAAAAGTGTAAACTCAGTTTGAAGGATACCAATCTAGACCGGATTAAAGTTGGCTGTAAGTGATCATAATGCAATCCCACCGGCAGCAAATTAATTAACCGGACGGAAGGGTAAACTGCGGATGACCAAGGGTAAATTTTCCCTGTGAAATCCAATCCTTCAATATATCAGCAATTTGTCTGGCCTTTATTATACTGGAAAGCGGTACGGTTGGTACCCGCTCTCCATTGATGTCAATAAAACCGCTTTTAAGTTCCGCATAACTTACCTGCCCGTAACTTTTAAATATTCCGTCTGGGTAATCATGCCCATAATCAACAATTTGAGTAAAAATATCTTCATCCGATATTGCGGTATAAGCGGCAATCTCTTCATTCAAAAGAGGAATCGGAACACCAAGACCGACAGCAAGAGAGCATCCATAACCCAGCATACTGACACCAACGAGCCAGTCCGGACTCATCTTTTTCAGATCGCCCATGACCCACATTGTCCCTGCAGGGGTAACAGGAATACCCTTTTCCGTCCTTTTTGCAAAAGGATTGTGCTGGGTTCCGCTCCAAGCAACGTACCCTTCTCCTCCACCCAAAAATATTCGTGTCCCAAGACCGATTGTTTTATAATAAGGGTCATTAAAAAGCGGACTTAACTGACCAGCGGAACAGTAGTTTGCGTTTCCAGCATTCGGCTTTAGTGTACCCATATAGGTATAAATTGTTTTATTTTTCAGATTTATACCACAATTGTAGTTCTGGTATCCATTTCTAGGGTTGGAAAGAGTTGCAAACGGAAGTTCACTTAATGTCAGCTCCTTTTCCACCAGCTTGTTTGGGTAGCAATCTGTTCCATAAGAAATTGCTTTTAAATGCACTTTTTTTCCCGCAGCCAGATCTTGAATAACATGACCTCCACCATAATTGAATTCACCTGGATAGACTCTGTTTAAAGGATCTTCCTCACACAACTCCGTCGCACCTATATAACAGTCTACAGCGGCCAATCCAGCATAAGCGGGCACATTGTTTAACGAGACTTTTGAAGCCCTTATTACCGGAGCTGATTGACCGAAATTTATAAAAGCTCCGGATGAACACATGGGAGAAAAAGTTCCGGTCGTTACAACGTCAATCTGTCTGGCGGCTTCAACCGGTCCATCTTTTTTTACGATATCGATAATCTCTTCTGCCGTAACAACTACAACATCACCCGATCTTATTTTTTCATTAATCTGCTGGTAGGTTTTATTGATTTTAAATTCATTCATTTATTTCTCTTTTAACCTTCTCAATCTTTGTAGAAATATTATTTTTGATCCAGGCTTCATCCCACCATTCAATCGGATTTACAAACGTATTATGTACCATGATTCCAAAATGAAGGTGATCGCCTCCGGCAAGACCGGTTACACCGGTTCGGCCGATAATTTCGCCTTTTGAAACCATTTGGTCCTGTTGTACGTCAAGACTGTTTAAATGAGAATATATGCTAAACAGTCCAAAACCGTGATCAATCACAATTGTTTTGCCGTAAATACCTATTGATCCTTTGTATAAGACAATACCTTTATTAGCCGCAGGAACAGGCGAGTGAGAAACAGAAGCCAAATCCACACCCAAATGGACCTGACGGTCGATAATACCACTTTTATATTTATATTCCCGGTGATCAGCAAATCCAGCCATTTTCTTCGATTTCGGAAGTCTTAGAAACGATCCTCTCCAGTGTAAAGCATTATCGGACTTTTCTCCAATAAGAACAAACTTTTCAAAATTCTCCCGACGAATTTTTCGATTGACTATAATAAATTTCTTAATTGGAGAAATATCGGAATCTATGCCATTTTTTGTGTCAAATTCCGTCATCTTCCAATTTAAAAATCTGTCAGAAATATTGATAACATCCGTCTTAAATTTTTTCTTTCTTATATAATACGGAAAGCCGGCAGTTGTACTATTGCCCGCCATATCACTTGCTTTAACCAAAATCCTGGTGCCTGGTCCCTGATCATAATTTAAAGCAAAAAAAGCCATACGGATATCTTTATCCTTAAAATATCCAAAATATCCAGGAAAAAAATTATCTCCGACAAAGACGCCGTCTTCAAAACAGGGTTCAGATACTCTGTAAATAACAAGACCCGTTCCACCCTGGCTTAGATTGTGAACTCTGCTCAGAATTTCAATATCAGGACTTTTTGTATCTATTATTATATCTTTTTCAATATATGTTCTGTTACCATGCCACCAGTTTCGCCAGGAATAATCCCATACAACCATCCGCAAAACAGAGGTGCCATCGTCAATCCCCAGCTCCTTTGGTTTTATCCTTATACTGATTTTTTCTTTACGCACCTTCCCTCCCCTGATAAGATCGAGCGCAGGAAAATCCCTTTCCAGCAAAAGAATTTCCTTGCCATCTTTAAGCAGGCCAGCCCAAATTCTTCGCAAACCACTTTTGGTATCTGAAACCGAAAAAGAGATTTCCTGAGAAACTCCCAATGACGAAAGTGAAGGTGACAAAATGAGAGAAGGCTTTTCAGATTCCAATTTGACCAACAAAATCCACACTAACGGCAGGATAATCACAATCAAAAATAAAACAATCAGCCATATCTTAAAATTACTCTTTTTAGCTTTCATTTTTCTGCTATGCTCCCTGATAAGTCCAAATCGAACTTAATTAGGATTTTTGGGGAAGATGAGTTAGATCTTAATGCAGCAAGAATCTTAAGTGCATTGGCACGCCTGCATGCCGGCAGGTCTATTGACAATTGCAGAATTTATATTGAATAATAGCAGGTAATCCAATCATAGGCAAGGTCTCTTTTTTCGCAGAGCAAGTGCATTTGGACAATAAAACAGTAACTGTTTCGGCATTAAATACCGATTTTCAATCTAAAACCAGGCGGATAAATTTGTTGAAACAACGTTTCACCGCAAAATTGCCGCTGAAGCCGATGCTTTCTCATAGATAGAGATCACTTTTGCGGAGAGAATCAACCCAAAATTGTCTACATATTTTCAGATGCGTTTACCATCTATTTTTTTCGCTTCTTGACTTTTAACGAAGTGCAAGATAATATTTTAAATATCAAGCTTTTGGAAAAATAAAAGTCACAGGTATTTATGATCCTGCTGATTTATGAGAATTTTTGTTCAAGATCAAGGCATATGAAAAAAATAACCGGAGGCATATAGTTGATATTCGTAAGGATTATCTTTTCCGCATAACCTGTCTGCGCCTGCCTGTGCGTGTCCCCACGCGGACAGGCAGGCGCACAGGCAGACGCAGAGATCGGATGAAAAGACCATAAATCAACAGACTCATTT
>CAZRLQ010000176.1:2666-5235 GCA_964600725.1 uncultured Desulfobacterales bacterium | reverse complement strand
GCCGGCTTTTTTTATAATAAAATAACCAAGCCGTTTTGTAATACCCGCTTTATCCAAAGAGATCGCAAAAATCAGACAGCACATGATAAAAACAACCACCGGATGCATATACGGCGCCCATGCATTCTTGACATCACTGACCCCCATCACTACAAGAAAGACTCCAATACAGACAGCCGTAATTTCAAGAGGAATCGGTTCTGCTATGAAAAGAAAGATCAGTACTACAAGTGCTGCCAAAAACCTTTTGGCTTTTGGAGAGAGTCCGTCAACATAATCAACCGTAACTTTCGGCAGTTTTAATTCAGCCGCTTTATTTTGCAGAAATTTTGCTGTAGATTCGTTGGCTTTTGGAATTTTAGCTTCTAAAATATATTCTTTGACATTCTTTTTTTCAACGGAAATAAGTAAAAAATGCCGGCTGGTGCTTTGAAACAATAACCGGCCATCATCTCCGGTTATCTTGAATTTTGTTCCTTCCGGCCTGGGTAAAAGCAGAACAATAATACCGAGTACAAATGCTAAACAGAGCTGAAATCCTTTGGTTTTAAAAATCATTTTCGCTCCTTTTTCCGTGACACAAAACAAAAAATGGTTTATAAATTAAGACCGCTGCCTCTTATGGTATGCCTCCTTGATCTTGGCAAGCAGATCTTCAAGTTCACACGGCTTCATCAAGTAATCAAAAGCCCCGAATAAAATACCCTGTTTGGCCGCCCTTGCGGAACCATGGCCGGTTAACATAATAATTGCCAGTTGAGGATCCATCTTTTTAAATATCTTTAGGACCTCAATACCGTCTATATCCTGCATTTTCAGATCAAGAACCGCTACATCGAAATTCTGTCCGCGTAAGGCCCGGATTCCCTCAGAACCGCTGAAGGCTTTTGTTACATCAACATTTCTTTTTTTTAATCTATTTGAAAGAACATTAACATATTCTATTTCATCATCTACTATGAGAAGTTTGATCCGCCCGGTTTGAATGTTTTCCTTCTCGGACATGACTATTCTCCTACCTGCGCCGGGAAGTAATCTCTTTTATACGCGCTTCGACAATTTTTTCTTCATGCTGACGTTTTTTGGCAGCAGATTCCCTTACTTTACTCATAAGCAGATCCATATCACACGGTTTCATCAAATAATCAAAGGCGCCCAGCTTCATTCCTTCAATGCCGGTTTCCACTGTTGCGTGCCCTGTCAGCATTATCACCTCCACCAGGGGGTATTTTCTTTTGATTTTCTGTAAAGTTTCAATACCGTCCATGCCCGGCATCTTCACATCTAAAATAACAACCTCAATCCCGTCATTTTTTTCGAGCTGCTCCAGCCCTTCAGATCCGCTATTAGCTGTATAGATATTCAAATCTCTTTTTGTTAAACGCTTGGTCATTGTTTCAACAAAAGGGACCTCGTCATCCACCAATAGTACGTTTGCTAACGCCATACAAAAATCCTCCTTTCTGATCTAAGAATTTTCCTTGTCTTTATCAAGGGGAATCTTGACACTAAAAGTAGTTCCCATATCGACCACACTGCTGACAGCCAATTTTCCGCCCATTTTTTCTATAATACCGTAACAGATGGACAGCCCCAGGCCAGTACCCCTGCCTACCGGTTTTGTTGTAAAAAAAGGATCGAATATTCTGGCAAGATTTGCTTTGGGAATACCGGGGCCGTTATCAGCTACATCAACAATAATATAATTATCTTCTACCTTACTTGTTACAGTAATTGTTCCATCGTTTTTGCCAATTGCATTAACAGCATCAATGGCATTGTTAAAAAGGTTAAGAAAAACCTGCTGAAGCTCTGACTGTGATACATGTATTATAGGTAGATCTTTTTCAAGGTTTGTATTTATGATTATATTGCTGTATTTAGATTTTTGTGCGGATAGTCCGATCATCTCCTCAATCAGATCATTTATCTGAACTTCCTGAATCCTTGAATCCGTTTTTCTGGCAAAACTCAAAAGCTTGTGGGTGATCTCCTTGCACCTCAGTCCCTGTGTTTTAATCTGCTGCAGCGCTCTCTGGAATTCCTCAAGATTTTCTCCTTCCTGAAACTCCTCCTCTTCAAGCAGATCCTTGATCCATCCCGCCTCCTCCACCATAATGGCAACCGGATTGTTGATCTCATGAGCGATACCTGCCGCCAGTTCACCCACAGATGCAAGCTTTCCTGTTTCTATAACCTGTTTATTCAGCATCTCCTTTTCACGATCCGCCTTTGCAATCCTTGTGATCAACTTTCTTGATAAGAGCAGAGCCATTATAATGATACCGAGGCCGCCGATTATAAAAATTATTAAAGCGATTCTTCTTGTATGCCTCAAGTCGGAAAAAGCATCTGCTGAATCCTGTTGATATACCAGCATCCAATCTCCATTTTTAAGAAAGGATGTTACATAGATGTTCTTTTCTCCAAAGCTGTCCGGCTTTTCAACAATAAATACTTTGTCGCCGGCTTCTGGGCCCTGTTCTAAGAAATCCAGATATAGCTCTTTATCCGGAACAATATCATCAAACCTGGATCTTGTCTGGAATTCCCCCTTTCTGTTCAAAAT
>CAZRLQ010000176.1:0-2656 GCA_964600725.1 uncultured Desulfobacterales bacterium | reverse complement strand
ATAGGCAAAACCTGTTTTCCCGATACGGAGGTTTTCCACAAGAGAGTTAAAAGTGACAAAATCGATTGTTGATCTCAATATCCACAGCCTGCCTTCATGGATGTTTCTTACAGCAACGATAAAGTGAGGACGCCCTCGAAGACCTGAAAAGACATCACTGATAAAATACCGGTTTTCTTTTGCCTTTTTAAACCAGTCAGCCTCATAATATAAAGCTTTTTCCAGTTTAAACGGTCCCACATAGGCCGTCTGAACGCCTTTTTCGTTGACCACGCCCAGATCCTCATATACCGAACCATATTCCTGCTGAAGGGAAGATAATTTGTCCTGCAGAAAAGATCTATCACTTAAATCTTCAAAACTGAAATTTTCTCCCACAAACCTTATGTCAGAGAGTTTCTCTTTCAGGAAGCTGTCAATGTTCTGTCTATGTTTTAAGACCAGTTCTTCGAGATGAGCAAATATTTTTTCCCGATAAGATATTTGAAACTGGTTAAGAATAAAGCCGCTGACAAGTATCATGGGCGTAAATGATACAATGATTATAGTTAAAACAAAATTCCTGCTTAATGATTTGTAATAAGAGGTTTTTATCAGATCCATGTTTTAGACTTTCGCAAAACTTCAATGACAACCTTTTTAAGAACCTCAACACTGCTCCCGCTCTTTTCCACAAAGACGGTTGAGCCTGAAATAGCGGGGCGGGTGGAATAATCAAGGCAGTAACTGTGAATCACCACCGGTATGCTGGGAACATAATCCATTAACTTTTCCAGCACCTTGAGTTCGGCTTCATCCGGAAGGTTTGGATCTATAATCAGCAGGTCAAACGGTTCATGATAGTCAATCCATCTCATAACCTCCTTGCCGTTCTTTGCCAATCGAACCCGATACCCTTCGGACATCAGCTCTCGTTTTAAAAATTCTCTGACATGACGATTTCGATCAGCTACTAATATTTTAGATTCCTCTCTCACAATCCCTACCCTTTAAGCTGTCTATATTTTCCTTAGCCGCAAACTTTGTGCCAGGAAGGAATTATTGTAAAAGATTTATATAAGTTATTGTTAATAAATAAAATCACATGAATTATGCAGAAAAAGGTTTCTTCTGATTTAAAGAGGCTGTGTCTAATTTTTTTACAAAGTGTAAAGGTTACTGTTTAATAAAGCGGACGTATCCTGTCTCACCTTCTTACTTCCTGCTTTCCCCGTCTCTCCATCTTTCCATCTCCTCTCCCAATCTCCCCGTTCCTTACCTTCCAATATCAAAATTCAATGCCGCCAGATCGGCGATTGTCTGTCCTATGCCAAGTGATGCGGTAGCGGCCGGAGAAGGGGCATTCAGCACATGAATCATCTGAGGCGCTTTTTTAATTAAAAAATCATCCGCTAATCTGCCGTCCGGAAAAAGTGCCTGTGCGCGTACACCTGCGCCGCCTCTTTTTAAATCTTTATCCTCAATCTCAGGTATCAGTTTCTTTAATTCTTTGACAAAGGCAGTTCTGTTGAAAGACCGATAAAATTCTTTAATGCCGTTTTTATAACGCCTGGAAACAAGTTTTATAAAACCGGGATAGAAGGCTGTTTCAAATGTATCTTTAAGTGAAAAGGATGTTTTCATATATCCTTCCCTCTTAAAGGCAAGAACAGCATTGGGGCCGGCTTCAACATTTCCGTCTATCATTTTCGTAAAATGAACGCCTAAAAATGGAAAATCAGGATCAGGTACCGGATATATAAGGTTCTTGACAAGATGGCGGCTTTGGGGAAGCAGATGAAAATACTCTCCCCGAAACGGAACTATTTTCATGCCGGGATCTATGCCGCAGGCCCGTGCAATACGGTCGCAATACAATCCACCGCAATTGATGAGATATTTTGATTTAAAATCTCCACAGGTCGTTGAAATGATTAATTCAAGGCCGGATTTTACTGCTTTGATGAATCTTACATTCTTTTTTATTTCACCGCCATTTGCCTGGAACAATTCAGCATATTTTTGCGTTACTTTTACATAATCAACAATTCCTGTTTCATGAACAAAGAGCCCTGCCAAACCCTTTACATGGGGTTCAAATTCATTTAGCTCCATGGATGAAAGTATGCGCAAATTTTTCAAGCCGTTGGCTTTGCCCCTCCGGAGCAGTTCCCCGAGAATCGGCATCTGGCTTTTATCGGTTGCTACCACAAGCTTTCCGCATTTTTCATAAGAAATATCGTATTTCTCACAAAAAGCGTACATTGCATCCCTGCCGCTGACACAGTTTTTCGCTTTCATAGATCCCGGTTTATAGTAAAGCCCTGAATGAATAACGCCGCTGTTTCTGCCGGTCTGATGAGCCGCGATCCCGGATTCCGCTTCAATGACGGCAATTCTGGTGCCGGATCTTCCGGATAAGAAGAGAGCTGTAGAGATTCCGATAATACCTCCGCCGATTATTATTATATCATAGTCTGCCATGACAACGATTATTCCTCTTCTAAGTTTTATTCCGAACGGATGTCTTTATTGTAAGATTATATTTTGCAATTTTTGAATGGAGTGTAGGTCTGGAAAGACCAAGCAGTTTTGCTGCCCGGGACCGGTTGCCCCCAGTAAGATTTAAAGCTTCGCTGATCAGAATGCCGGCAAAACGATCCATGTACGAATCAAA
>CAZRLQ010000175.1:1408-5253 GCA_964600725.1 uncultured Desulfobacterales bacterium | reverse complement strand
AACATGAGGCAGATATAATCATTTCGCGAAAACTGAATGCAGGATTTAGGTAGTATAGGAAATTCTATTTTTGCCTAATAAATTCGGTATTATAAATATAGATGAGCAAAAAGAGCCTAAAGTTGCAACAGCTTTTCACTTAGTGTATGCTTGATAAATAAACAGAATCTCCGCAACAATACGCTATGATCCATAAAAAGTAACTAAGATTATTGGATTTTCTAAGCAGTTCATGAGCGAAATTGGAGGACGTCCATAAAAAATATAAAAAAGATAGAAAATTCCTTTGACTAAATCAGAAAATTCAGCCTAAAGAAGAAAATTAATCCATAGCCAATGTTTATTTCATAAACAGCAAAAACAGCCGTCATAACTTGTGATGATTAGATCTTGAAAGAGGAGTAGGAGATCCGCTAATATTATTAATTGCAAACTGCTCACTTTTGAAAACCAATAGTTTGACACAAAAGACAGTATTTGTTACTTTGGCATAAAACTGAGACCTTTGAAAATGCCCTGATTCGTTCAAGTCTAAGAGCGGTAAAATCATAACGATTTGAATATATTTGGTATTACGGTTGTTACGATTTGGGTATGATCTGTCTGCGTGCGCCTGCCTGTCGCGGTTGCGATGCAGACAAAGGCATGAACAGGCAGGTGCAGAAAATTGGGCGAGAGGTGCATTTTGTAAAGATCTCAAGCTGTCTTTGACTAAAATAGGGGGTATTTTATTTTCATGGAAAACTTTTCAAATAACGAATCAAACGATGATTTAAACAAAAACGATTTATCAGAAAAAGCAGCTTTGCAATCGGTTGAAGATGCGGGTTTTGAGAAACTGTCCGATGCTGGTTCATCGGAAGATAGCAAGGATTCTGTTGATGATACCGCAGATGATGTTTCGCCGGAAGATGTTCAGCAAGCCGTAGAAGATAGTTCATCGGAGGAAATTCAGAATTCATCTGTTGAGATGGAAGACTGGATGGATATGTACGAGGAAAGCTTCAAGCGTTTTCAGGAAGGTGAAGTTGTCAAGGGGAAAATAATCGCCATTGATAAGGACTATGTTCTGGTAGATATTGGCTATAAATCAGAAGGACAGATTTCTATTCAGGAATTTAAAGACGAAAATGGCAGATTGTCCGCGGAATTAAATGACGAAGTGGAAGTAATGGTCGAATACTGGGATGATGAAGAAGAACGGGTCGTCCTTTCAAAAGAAAAAGCAGCCAAAGTCAAGGTCTGGGAAGCGATTGAAAAAACTCACGAAGAAGACGGCACTATCGAAGGAGTTATCATAAGTCGTGTAAAGGGCGGTTTTTCGGTTGATGTTGGGGTCGAGGCCTTTTTGCCTGGTTCACAGGCGGATTTGCGTCCCATTCGTAATCTGGATGAGATGGTCGGCAAGACGTTTGGCTTCAAGATTTTGAAATATAACAGAAAACGCAGTAATATTGTCTTGTCGAGGCGTATCTTGCTTGAGCAGGAACGGGAGTCTAAAAGATCTACGACCTTATCCGCCATTTATGAAAATAAAGTAATGGATGGAATTGTTAAAAATATTACTGAATATGGTGTATTTGTAGATCTGGGAGGAGTTGACGGTCTTCTCCATATTACCGATATTTCGTGGGGACGTGTAAAGCATCCTTCTGAACTTTTTTCCGTGGGTGACAAGTTAACGGTAAAAGTTCTTAGCTTTGACAAGGATAAAGAAAGAGTCTCTTTGGGAGTGAAACAATTGACTCCGGATCCATGGTCAACCGCTCTGGAAAGATATCCGGTGGGTTCAAGGGTATCCGGGAAGGTAGTCAGTCTTACTGACTATGGTGCATTCATTGAATTAGAAGAGGGGGTTGAGGGTTTGATCCATGTCTCGGAGATGTCATGGACAAGAAAAATTCGTCATCCCTCCAAGGTTGTTTCTGTGGGAGATGCCGTAGAGGCTGTTGTGCTGGATATTAAGCCTGAAAACAGGCGTATATCGCTTGGAATGAAGCAGGTTGTTCCAAACCCGTGGGATGTAATCAGTGAAAAATATCCTGTTGGAACAACCATTGAAGGTAAAATCAAAAATATAACAGATTTTGGCCTTTTTATCGGCATCGATGAAGGTATTGACGGATTGGTGCATATCTCAGACATCTCATGGACAAAGCGGATCAAACATCCTACCGAGATTTATAAAAAAGGTGATGTGGTACAGGCAATTGTTCTGGATATAGATAAGTCGAATGAAAGGTTTTCTCTGGGAATAAAGCAGCTTCAACCTGATCCATGGCAAACCGTTACAGAGCGGTATGAGGTCGGGCAAGAGATAACGGGTACAGTTACAAATATAACCGATTTTGGTGTCTTTGTGGAACTGGAAGAAGGTGTGGAAGGACTGGTGCATGTTTCCGAGATAAGCAAGGAAAAGATAAAAACTCCGGTCGGGAAATTTAATGTTGGTGATGTTATGACTGCCAAGGTAATGAATATAAACAGTGATGAAAGGCGAATCGGTCTTTCAATCAAGCGGCTTGAAATAGAGGATGAACGGGGTCTGCTTAACGAATATATAGATAATGCAGGACCTGCGACGTCAAGCTTTGGTGAAATTCTTCGTAAGAATCTTAAGGAAGGTTTAAACGATGAGTAAATTTATAAGTCTGTTGATTTATGAGGACTTTCGTTTGAGATCAAGGCATGCGAAAAAAATAACCGGAGGCATATAGCGCACTTTTCGCTAATTTTCAGAGGTATAATTTAAAGCAGCGGGAATAGCTTCCGTATTTTAAATTCAGCGCTGAAACAACGCTTCGCACAAAATTCAGGCGAGCCGCCGAAATTAGGCAAAGGAGGGGCAAACAGGCCTCCTGGAAAGTTTTAGTTAATGTTTTCTCGTAAACATCCTTACCTTTTTTTTATTCTTGTTTTTTTCTCAGTTATTGCTGTTACCTTAACAGGGGTGACACTGCTTATATTGATTGGAATAAAAGGTTTTGATTTTGCACGTTTCGATGAAATTGGCGGTGAAAAGGTCGGCATAGTAGAGGTGACCGGTCTTATATTGGATTCTAAAAATGTAATCAGCAGTCTCAAAAAATTCCGCGAAGATGATTCAATAAAGGCAATAATAGTGAGAATCGATTCTCCAGGCGGTGCCGTAGGACCTTCTCAGGAAATTTTCAGGGAGATCAAAAAAACATCGAGCCATAAGAAAATTGTAGCATCAATGGGTTCTATTGCAGCTTCCGGCGGTTATTACATTGCAGCAGGAGCAGATGGAATTATTGCCAATCCAGGTACAATAACCGGCAGTATCGGGGTAATAATGGAATATACCAACTTCAAGGATATTCTTGATAAAATCGGTCTTAAGCCCGTTGTTTTCAAAAGCGGTGAGTATAAGGATTTAGGATCTCCGGTTAGGAAGATAACCTCTGCGGAAAGTCAAATCCTCCAGGGTTTTGTAAACAAGATTCATAAGCAGTTTATAAGGGATGTTTCTAAAGGGAGAAAAATGGATTTGGCCAAGGTGGAAGAAATAGCTGACGGCCGGATTTATACCGGAGAAGAGGCAAAAGTTCTTGGCCTTATTGATAGGCTCGGCAATTTTGAAGATTCAATAGAATGGGCCGGCCGCATGGGGGGAATCAAGGGGAAGATTTCAACGGTATATGCCAGGCAAAAGAGAAGCTCCATTTTGGAATATCTCTTAGGTTCATCCTTTGAAGAGATTGCAAATCATTTTGTTACAAAAAATATGAAAGCGGGATATATTTATCGGCCATAATCGATAAACATCATAAAATCTTGTTCGGGCTTTGCTTATCATGCTCTAAAAGCTGTTTTAAAACTGA
>CAZRLQ010000175.1:0-1308 GCA_964600725.1 uncultured Desulfobacterales bacterium | reverse complement strand
GCCTATTGAGAAACTGCAAAAATAGAACAGCTACTTATCTTAAATTTGCGACAATCTATCTTCGCACCCACACTTTCCCCTGCTTTTAAAACAGTTTTTTACTCAAAGATGCTCGTATCACCTAAGCCTTTTCGTATTACTTCAGGTATATCGTTGATCAGAGATATTACACTTGAAGGCTCTCCGGGAACCGGCCCTCCGTCAATTATAATGTCTATTTGCCGGCCGAAAAAATCATTGATTAAAGATGGATCGTGAATAATTGTACCATCCGGCATTGTTGCGCTAGTGGTAATTATTGGATTGCCAAGCTCTTCGACCAGAGCCATGCAGATTGCATTATCCGGCACACGGATTCCTGCGGTTTTTCGTTTAGTCAGCATAATTTTTGGAACCAGTTTTGAACCTTCCAGAATGAAAGTGTAGGGGCCCGGCAAAAGACGTTTCATGGTTTTGTATTCATAATTTGAAACCTTTGCATAACGGCTGATGTTTTTTAGTCCTGAACAGATAAAACTAAAAGGTTTGCTTTTATGGCGTTGTTTTAAGTGGTATATTTTTTGAATGGCCTTTTTGTTCATAATATCACAGCCTATACCATAATAGGTATCAGTAGGGTAGGCAACAGTTCCTCCTTTTTTGGATATATCAACAATTTTTCTGATCAGTCGCATTTGCGGGTTTTTGGGGTTAATTTCAATAAGCATGGGATTTTCTTTTTTTTAGCTGTTAGGAAATTTGGAAAAAAATAAATATACGAACAGGTTTAAAACGTTTTAGTATGCCATGTATTTGAGAAAATCGTGCTAAAGCTTTACTTCTCTCAAAATTTTCGCCCGGCCCGTATTGTATGCAACGCAAAGACAGGTGCAGACTGATGGAAACAGCATTTTCCAGGCAGCCTCCTGAGTTTTACTGGAGCTGGATTTGGATATCCTCAAAGAAAGTCTGGAACTATCTGCGTCTTATTATAAAATTTGTATGTAAAGTCAAGTTTCCATACCTTTCGATTTCTACTTATGGTATATTTATAGTTTTTTTAAGGCAATCGGTTTTAAGCGTTACAATATTGCAAGTTGTGCGGTTAGCTTTTAGCATTGAGAGGAGATAGTGATAAGAGATTATAAAAACTCAAGATATGGGATAAAGCCTATTGTCCTGCACTACAGGACTCTTAAAATCAGAAAAGACTTTCCTTCTGATAAACAATAAAGATGTTGGGAATATGTTGGGCCGTTTTATCCAAAGGCTGACACCTAAATCCTGCATTCAGTTTTCGCGGAATGATTATATCTGCCTCATGTTTCA
>CAZRLQ010000174.1:0-5253 GCA_964600725.1 uncultured Desulfobacterales bacterium | reverse complement strand
ATGGATGAAATCGCCGCCGCTTAAACCGTAACGTTATTTTTAGAACTCTGTACTAGATAACTTTCTCAAGGGCATCAATAAAACGGACATTTTCATCGTAAAGACCGACATTGACTCTTATGTAATCGGGATATCCGTAAGATGTCATGGAACGAACAATAATACCATGTTTAAGAAGATCCTCATAAACCTCATCAGCATCTTTTTTAATATTGATTAAGAAAAAATTAGCTTCTGTTGGAAAATATTCAATTCCCATATTGTCTAACGAACTATATAAAAAACTCAGCCCCTTGTGAA
The DNA here is from genome assembly GCA_964600725.1 of uncultured Desulfobacterales bacterium. Taxonomy (GTDB): domain Bacteria; phylum Desulfobacterota; class Desulfobacteria; order Desulfobacterales; family CAZRLQ01; genus CAZRLQ01. Next base: position 4,953 of record CAZRLQ010000174.1, on the reverse strand, counting down.
CAACTTTAAGAGTTTTTCGTAAAAAATCTTCATCTTCAATAGCTGCAAGAGCTCCAGCCTGAGCCAATGTATTTGTATTAAATGGTTGTCTGACCCTGTTAAGCAGCTCAGCTATTTCTTTTGGCATAAGACCATACCCGATTCGAAGCCCGGCTAAACCGTATGCTTTAGAAAATGTACGGAGGGTTATCACTGGACGGCCGGTATTTAAATAATCAAACCCATTAAGACAGTTTTTATCTCTGACAAATTCAATATAGGCCTCATCCAGCACCAGAATAATATCAGCTGGAATATTTTTCACAAAACTTTCAAAATTTTTTGCTGAGATAACCGTTCCAGTAGGATTGTTGGGGTTGGTAATAAAAATCATGCGGGTTTTTGGTGTAATCTGCTTTGCAATCCCATCCAAATCAATTGAAAACGATTTTAAAGGGACATGAACAGATGTTGCATCAACAGAGCGAACCAGAAGATCATACATTAAAAATGAAGGACGAGTCATAATCGCCTCATCACCCGGTTTTAACAGCGAGCGGGTAAGCATTCCAATAATCTCATCCGAACCGTTTCCCAATACAATATTTCCGGGGTTCACGCCAAATTTTTCAGAAAGCCTTTTTATGAGATAATAACCGCTTCCATCAGGATAACGGTTAAGATTTTCCAGTGCCTTTTGAAGTGCAGCTAAAGCCATGGGAGAAGGTCCCAATGGATTTTCATTGGAAGCAAGTTTTACAGGCTCTTTAATCCCGTATTCCCTCTTAAGCTCTTCAATCGGCTTTCCAGGAGAATAAGGTTTCAGGGATAAAATATATTCAGGAACCGATAAATTCATTTTTTATTCCTTAATCTTTAAGACAGGCGGCCTTTTTACCCATTTCAATAGCCTCCATATTCAACGGGATAAGCTTTTCTCTGCTGGAAAACTCATCTTTTACACATTTTCTAAGAGAGTTTAGATCAATAATTTTGCTCTTGGCTACAAAAGAAGCAAGGGCCACAATATTAGCGGTTTTTATATTTCCAAGCTTGCGGGCAATATCAACGGCCGGCACCATAAGTTCGTCAACATCACAGCGTCCCGAACTTATAGAAATTAAGGAGCTGTTGATCAACACAACGCCTCCCGGCTTAACCATCTGTGCGAATTTCTCCACGGAAAGACTATTCATGGCGACCAGATGCATTGGATTTTTGATTATTGGTGAACCGATAGGCTTGTCACTGATAATTATCGTACAATATGCCGTGCCGCCACGCATCTCAGGGCCGTATGAAGGTATCCATACCACCTCAAAACCTTCTTCCATGGCTGCATGAGCAAGAATCTTCCCCATCAGCATAATCCCCTGGCCACCAAAACCGGCGAACATTACTTCACTTTGCATTCTTAATCTCCTCAAATTTTCGGGCAAAGTTTTTTGCAGATTACTCAGGTACCTTATATTCACCTAATCTGTAATAGGGAAGCAGTGTTTCCTCTGCCCATTTGACCGCTTCTACCGGTGTCTGCCCCCAGTTGGTAGGACAAGTGCTTATGACTTCGACCATGCTGAAGCATCGCCCTTCCAGTTGATACTGAAAAGCTTTTTTGATGGATTTCTTTGCCTTAACAATATACTTTGGTTTTATCACAGCCTGTCTGGCAACATAGGAAGGTGTTTCGAGCACGGAAATGAGCTCAGCCATCTTTACCGGCATTCCAACTTTTTTGACATCTCTCCCAAAAGGAGAAGTCGTGGTACGCTGGTTGGGCATGGTTGTAGGCGCCATCTGCCCGCCTGTCATACCGTAAACAGTGTTGTTTACAAAGATCGTTGTAAACTTTTCCCCTCGATTGGCGGCATGGATAATTTCCCCCATACCGATACTTGCCAAATCGCCATCTCCTTGATAAGTAAAAACAACCAGATCAGGCCGAACCCGCTTTATTCCTGTCGCCATTGCCGGTGCACGGCCATGGGCGGCTTCTTGAAAATCAAATGTAAAATATCTATATGATAAAACAGCACACCCGACAGGTGCAATGCCAACGGTTCGTCCCCGTATTTTCAGCTCATCAATTACTTCGGCGATAAGCCGGTGTATAATACCATGAGTACATCCAGGGCAGTAGTGGGTATGCTGGTCGGAAAGAGCATCAGGTTTCTTAAATGTTTTAGCCATCTTATATATTTCCTTAATCAAATTACCACCGCCTGAAGCAGTGGCCTGTTTGTTCTATCTGAAATCCGCCGAAGATAAAAGAGTTATTGAAATAAGCTAATGTCCATCCATAAATAGTCTTTTGTTAGGTATCTGAGCCCGCCTGTGTGTTATTATCATAGTTTCCGAATGGACATGAGCTAAAGCGCCTGTTTGGCCAATTTCTTAACTGAATCCATTATCTCATCTGGATCAGGAATCTCACCACCACATTTTCCATACCATTTCACAGGCCGCTTACCCATAACAGATCGCATTACATCCTCCACCATCTGCCCCATGCTCATCTCGATGCTCACAACAACCTGACAGGATTCTTTTAAGGCTGCTTCATAAACCGCCTTTTCAGGAAAGGGGAACAAGACCTGAGGCCTTATCATACCGACTTCAAACCCCTTGCTTTTCAGTTCATCGATCGCAGTTTTGCATACCCTGCTCATGGTACCGTAACTTACGATAAGAACCTTATATTCTGAATTTATATTATAAGGTTCAAAACAGACTTCTTCCCGTCCCATCCGGTCATACTTGGCCTTTAACTCAAAATTAAGCTTATTTAGCTGACTGGCATTCAGATAAAGGGTCCTAATTACATTGCGCTTGTCACTTTTCCGTGTATCCATTCCGCTTGTAGCCCAGTCATCCTTATTTGATGGGATGCTTACCAGATGTTCCGGAAATTCTACAGGTTCCATCATCTGACCAATCAGACCATCCCCCAAAACCATCACAGGATTATTATACTTTTCTGCGAGAGGAAAGGCCTTCATAACCATTTCAACGGCTTCCTGGACACTGGAGGGTGCCATGACAAGCATACGGTAGTCACCATGCCCTCCCCCTTTTGTCGCCTGGAAATAGTCGGCCTGGGAGGGAAGTATCCCTCCCAGGCCGGGACCGCCGCGTACGATATTGACAAATACGGCTGGACACTGTCCCGCGGCTATATAGCTGATACCTTCACTCATCAAGCTTATGCCGGGGCTTGATGAAGTTGTAAAAACTCTGGCGCCGCAGGCGGCGGCACCAAAAAGCATATATGAAACTGCGACCTCGCTTTCACCTTGCAAAAATACTCCGCCAACCTCCGGCATACGGCGGGACAGATATTCCGCAACTTCAGACTGAGGAGTAATGGGATAGGCAAAATAATTAAGACAGCCCGCCCTGATTGCCGCCTCGCCAATTGCTTCGTTACCTTTCATTAAGATCTTGCCCATACTTTCTCCTCCATTTTCTTAATATTTTCCGTTTCAACAGCCGTTTTTGAAATAATTATGGCCACATCAGGACACATTAAGCAACAAGCTAAACAACGAACACAATCCTCCGGCCGTGCCTGAAATGCAGGAAAATAACCTTTTGCATTGACTTCAGTGGATATCTCAAGAACATTTTTAGGACAGACACTTATACATAATCCGCATCCTTTGCATCTATCTATATCAATATTATACCTATATGTCATTTTTTAAAATCCTCTAAGCTTCCATTTTCATATAAAAAGATACGGGCAAATAAACATCAATGACGTAAACAGAACAGCTTCAACATCTATATGACTATATGACACGGCTTCCGCTACTGTTGCGGATTGCCGCACTAATCCATGATAAACCATATAATCATTACAAAACCTAAGTTTCTCAACAGTTGCAAAAGATCTCAAAGATCTCTCAAATATCTCAATGATAAAAGTATTATAGAAAAATGGAGAGATGTATTGATGACTAACTGAAGAAAAATACTGCAGCCAAAAGTTGAACGGAATTTATGAGTCTGTTGATTTATGGATAGCCAAAATCATTTTATAGTGCCCACCACTGATGACTATTTTGCCCGACATGTGGCTTTAAATTTTTGCACGCCTATACCTCGAACAGACAGATTGTTTCTTTCGTGGATTAAAATTAAAATTTTATTCGCCAATTTTAACCGCTTTTTCCCATGGCATGCCAAGTTGCTTTTCTATTGGTAAAACAGGACATGAAAAAAAATTAATATCTAATTCCGGCAACAGCTCTACAGCAGCCGTAATAAATATAAGTGGTAAACCACTTGCTTCTGACAACCTGGCGACAAAATCATACCCTCTGTAAATATGGTCCGCTACTGTTTCATCCATCAGATTTGCGTTTCCTATTAAACCATTTATAGATAAGCCTGAAATCGCTTCAATTTCATCACGGACTCTCATACAGTCCTTAATGGTTTCAGTAAATGGACGATATGGATTCACAACCTGCAGCATTTGAATGTTTTTATCTTTTAATGAGTCAGCCAGCGCTGCCAGTACTGTTGCACCAACGCCACCACCCATATCAAACAGTACAAGTCCTTCCTGTTTTCTAATCATGCCTGCCACAGCAGGACTCAATATGGGAAGATCTGCCTGAAGATAATCTTCAGGGGGTAAAATCAGATCAATTCCCAATTTTAAAAGAAAGGCTTTTACCTCACGAGTTCGAAAATAGGGATTTATCAGATCAAGATCGACGACACAGACGTCTATGCTGTTTTGCTTATGATTTACAGCAAGATTTATGGAAACTTCAGTTTTCCCGCTTCCATAGTTTCCAACAATTATTATAATTCCGTTAAGCCTTATTTCCATAACCAACTATTTCGAGCTTGACTGAACAATCGATCTTTTTGAAAAACAAAAGAGAAAATCCTTGTATAGTGCTCCAGCTTAGGTTTTGCTTGGCATAGATTATGCGTAAATTTTGACGATCTGGAATTTTT
>CAZRLQ010000173.1:0-5266 GCA_964600725.1 uncultured Desulfobacterales bacterium | reverse complement strand
CGCTTGGCTATTTACATCAGTACCTGGGCAAGTTTTTACAATTGTGATATTTCCGGGGTGATTACATCCTTTATCTTAGCGGAGCGCTTTGATTTGGTGGCTACGGCTATGCTACTTGCTCCAATGGCCCTTATTTTTCTTTTCACTCCGCCGTATTTTGATCGCAAATTGGTATTCAGATCACTAATATCTGGATATGCGGGATTTATCCTCGCAATGGTATTGTTTATTTGTATCGCGGATTATTTTTTCTTTCTTGAGTTCGGCTCCAGATTAGACAACAAGTTGATTCAATATTTTCACTATGATTATATCCATAAAATTGTTATTCATGAATTTTACGTAATTCCTGTTCTCATTGGATGCTTTCTGTTGTTTTGCGGGCTCAGCGCTTTTTTTTATAGAAAAATTTTTATGCCGCCAGCTCTTCCGTCCTCATGGACAGCCAATATTATCTGGTTTCTGGCAATAAATATCATGCTCGCTATCAGCATTCGCGGCACCTTCGGGCCAAAGGCCATAAATACCGGACCGGCATACTTCAATCAGTCCAATCGATTGGCCCAGCTGACATTAAACGGTTTATTTACATTAAGAGAAGCCTTTTGGGGCAATGTTGTCAAAGATAAAGGCATTGATGAACTCTATTATCATTTGCCGCCGGAAGACATTGCCTTTAGCCGGGCCAAAAAATTGTTGGAAACCCACGGCGATAAATTTATAAACCGGCACGGTAATCCATTATGGCGGATAACAGATACCGGACGGAAAAGAAAAAACTACAATGTGGTGCTTGTGATTATGGAAAGTGTCAGCTGGCCATATATCGAACCCATGGGCGGAATGCCGAAGATAACCCCCAACCTTAACCGACTGATCCGGCATGGTCTGTTAATGAAAAATTGTTTTTCCGTCGGTACTCGTACAACACGAGCGTTTAGCGGCCTTATTGCCGGTTTTCCAGATTTACCGGGTAAAAGTATAATCACAAAGGAGACAAGCGTTGGAAACATCCCAACCATCGGCGAAATTCTCAAGAATCGGGGTTATAACACCATATTTATTTACGCAGGGCAGCCGTATTATGATCACCGGCAATCATTTCTAGGAAGCAACGGGTTTACCGATTTTGTTTTTGAAGATAAGTTTCCGCAGAAAACATTCAGAAATCATTTGGGGTGGTGTGATGAGGATTTGTTTATGGCTGCCCACAAAACCTTTACCGAGCAGGAGAAGCCATTTTTTGCAGTCCTTTTAACGCTAGCGTTTCACAGGGACTTTAAAATTCCAGCAGGTAAAATTCATCCGGCGTATCCGGGTCATCCATATTCCTATCAGATCAATACGATTCAGTATACTGACTGGGCGATCGGCCAATTCATTAAAAAAGCCCGTCATTCGGATTATTTTGACAATACTATATTTGTCATAACAGCAGATCACTGTGGAGGCTTTTTAAGCACAGAACCTGAGCCGACCGCCCAACGCATCCCGTTTTTAATTTATGCTCCTGCTATCATCGGTAAAAAGGGTAAAACGCTTTCTCAAATATGCAGCCAAACTGATGTAGCACCTACGATCATGCATTTGTTAGGTGGAAAATACAAGCACAGCTTTTTCGGATCAAGTGTTTTGTCCCGATCCAATGAACAGGGAATGGCTTTGCTGCAAAACAGCCAAGGGGTATTGTCATTTATTGACGGAAGGCATTATATGGTCAGAGTCGTCCCTTATAAAAAAACAAGCGTATTATATCGGTTCCAGCCTCCTGACAAGGTAATCACGCTAAAGCAAAATACCTTCCGGCATCAAAAAATACGCGCTGATCTGGAAAATAAATGCCTATCGTTGATTCAGTCAGCATTTTGTTTATATCATAATCAGATCTGTCAATTTAATCAAGACGAAAAAAGAATTGACAGCAATTCTCGCTGAACGACATTCAGGAAGACAAAAATTAATTTCACAAAGGGTAGCGAGAGTCTGAAAAATCTGGTGGGAATAGGTGGGAATACGGGACGTATTAAACTTATAAACTTATTTGCCAATCAGCGAATATTTTTGGTTCATCGAACAAGCGGTGGTGTCAAAGCTTGAATAGTAAATAAGGATTGTTTGCTTATAAAATTCAGCATGTTTGCCGAACCATCTGCTACACTTGACCGAAGAAGCCGTAGCCGATTGAAATCATCCGAGAGAATAAATACCTTGAAATGATTAGAGACGCACTTCCAGAAACGTCCAACCGCGCATCAGGGGTGTATGAACTGGCTCGCATGCATCTGTGAGGAACTTTTCCGCCATCTGAGATGAACCCTGATTTTTTGAACGGTATCGAAAAAAATAAGCAAAAAACCTGTTGGCATGTCTCATGGATATACAAATTCTCAGTGCGGAACCTTTGAACATAAGAGGTCTATGCTGTTATGTAAGGACCAGACAAAGGACTATCCTCACATATTCTGGTCTTGCTCCTGAATATATGAGGCATAAACTTCTCCCTCATCCAAAGCAGGTGGCAATGGCGGAAAGAGTCCGGCGAAAGATTGTCAGCTTGTGGGAGAAGGCCGCTGAACTGAATTAATTGTTAAAGACGAGGATGAAATAAGGCGGAGATTTTATGATAAAATAAGAAAGTTATAATTTTATAACTGCTTAAGGAACGGGGACGAAATAACTTTTCCAATCAGGCATCGCAGCTTCAAGCCATCTTTGCCCGGTCTAAAACCACAAAAATACTGAAATAGCTTGTTAGTCTTCAATTTTTGCGGTTTCAAATCGAACAAACCTGTCTGCAAACAGGCAGGCCTGACCTAAATCTGCGCGCTTGCTTGTGAAAGTGATTTCGTCTCCGTTCCGTTCCTAAGCAGTCCCGATAAAAAATGACCTGAAAGAACTTTCATCGGCTTTGAGAGCTGCATCTATCTTTCGAAGTAATCTTTCTTTCTCTTCAGGAAGTTTTCCTTCTAAATTTATATAATTTGTATAATGATCACTTGTAAGATATGAAGTTATATTTATCTGATCTATAAGCGCCGCTGTTTCATTTAAAATTTCATGGGGGCTGAGCATCGTAAAAGTTCCATCTTGAACATCTTGGAGAAGGGGTGTATTTACCTTTGGGACAAAGGTTCGAAGCCTGATAAAATCAGGCGCTATTTTATTCAATACCTCTGCTGTCTTCTTTGCATGGATCGCCGATCTCTCATGGCTGCCGATACCCATGATGACATAGATACTCAGCTCTATGCCTGCTTCCATAACCCATCTTCCAGCCTCAACCTGTTGAGCGCTGTCCGTTCCTTTTTTTATGCGCTTTAAAATTATATCATCACCCGATTCCAATCCTACATGAATTCTTGAAAGTCCTGCTTCCGCCAGCCGTTTTAATTCTTCCAGTCCTTTTTTGTGAATATATTGTGAAGAACCGTATACAGTAATTCTCTTCAGATGAGGAAAGATCTCTTTTGCAAAAAGACAAATCACGCAAAGTTCATCTGTTTTCATGGCTATGCTGTTTCCCGCCGGAAAAAAGAGAGTGCGGACAGTTTGTCCGTAAATTCTGGCGGCTTGCAGGATATCCTCTTTAATTTCATGTACGGGACGAATCTTGAATCTTGGGCCGTTTTTGTAAACCATGCAGAAAGTACAGCGATTATGGGGACAGCCGACAGTGGCTTGTATCAGAAGTGAGCCGGCTTCGCTGGGTGGACGGTATATCGGACCTTCATAACGCATAATCATTCCTTCACTCTTGCTATTGATGCACCAAGCCCGGCAATTTTCTTTTCAATTGCATCATATCCTCTATCCAGGTGATATACGCGATGCACAATCGTTGTGCCGCTCGCGATAAGACCAGCCAGAATCAGAGATGCACTTGCCCGCAGGTCGGTAGCCATCACATTTGTACCTGAAAGTTTTGAAACCCCTTTTACCAAAGCAGTATTGCCGGATATCGTTATATCGGCTCCCAGACGTTTAAGTTCGCTTACATGAATAAAACGGTTTTCAAATATATTTTCAGAAATAATGCTAAACCCCTTTGAAACAGACATAAGCGCCATGAACTGGGCTTGCAGGTCGGTCGGGAACCCGGGAAAAGGAGCGGTCTTTATATCAATACTTTTTATTTCATTTCTGCCGGTAACATGAATACTGTTTCCATCTACACTTACCGATGCACCGGTCAATCTCAGTTTGTGTATAACTGATCTGAGATGATTTGGATTACAATCTAAAATCTTAATATCACCTTTGGTTAGAGCCGCCGCTGCCATGAATGTTCCTGCTTCAATTCTATCAGGTATGATGCGGATTGATACAGGATGCAGCATCGAGACACCTCTTATCGTAATTACTGATGTTCCGGCGCCACTGATATCTGATCCCATTTTATTTAAAACATCGGCAAGTGCGACAATTTCCGGTTCACGTGCGGCATTGCGCAGCACAGTAGTCCCTTCCGCCATAACAGCAGCCATAATAAGGTTTTCAGTTCCGGTTACCGTTGGTACATCAAAATAGATTTCATCTCCCCTTAACCTCTTTGCAAATGCTTCGACATATCCCTGTTTCAACTCAATCGCCGCTCCAAGACGAACAAGCCCCTTAAGATGCAAATTAATCGGCCGCGCTCCAATTGCACACCCCCCGGGCAAAGATACCCTCGCTCTTTTCATCCTTGCAACAAGGGGACATAAAACCAGAATTGAAGCCCTCATTTTGCGGACAAAATCATATGTTGCTTCGCAGTTGTCAAGTTTACCTGCATTTATCCGGACAATATCTCCATCTGTTTCGATCTTCGCCCCAAGATTTTCAAGAAGAAGCTTTATGCTTTCAATATCCTTGAGGTTTGGAACGTTTCGATATGTATTCCACCCATCTGTAAGAAGGGATGAGATAAGTATTGGAAGAGCTGCGTTCTTTGCTCCGCTTACCCTGACATCTCCAATGAGGGGTCTCCCGCCTTGAATTACAATTCTATCCATATTATGCCATTATGTCCCGTTGATGGAGAATCAGGAAGAAAAATTTTTTCCCTTTGGCAAGCAAACAAGATACAGGTACAGATTCCATAAATTTACATTACTATCTCAATATATTCTGTTAAGCCAACATATTTCATTAACACCTAAAACCTGCATAAACTATTTTCAATAAGAAAATTATGCTTTTAATATCAGCAAATTATAAAAATGTTGTACTTGCATAACACGCATCGGTTTGATGCAACCATAAAGGTTGTTGCGGTTTTTGAAAA
>CAZRLQ010000172.1:0-5277 GCA_964600725.1 uncultured Desulfobacterales bacterium | reverse complement strand
GCCTTCACCTTAATCGACGAGCTTCAGCCGAGCGCGGCTTAGTCACTTTATCTTTTTGCAGATTGAGGAGTATCCAAATTTTTCTTTTAGTCTTTGATGAACTATAGGCGGTACCATATCTTCAACATCGCCGCCAAAACAAGCAGCTTCCTTTATTATCGATGAACTTATAAATATCCATCTAAGACCTGTCATTAAAAAGACTGTTTGAATCTTTCTGTTCAGTCTTCGATTCATCAAAGCCATCTGAAATTCATATTCAAAATCAGATACCGCCCGCATTCCGCGCAATATTGCCTGTGCATTCTTTAATACGGCAAAATCGACAACAAGGCCGTCAAAAGTATCAACCTTTGCATTGGGAAAATCTTTCAGGGAGATCTTGAGCATATTGATTCGTTCTTCAACCGTAAAGAGTGATTTTTTGGCAGGATTGATCAATATGGTTACAATGATTTTGTCAAACAGCCTGAGTCCTCTTTTAATAATATCTACATGTCCGTTAGTGACCGGATCAAACGATCCTGGATAGATAGCGGTTGTTTTCATTAACAGATCCTTTTATGTTTCCTTAATAGATCGAAATTAAGCGATCATTCCCGGGTCTTTATGATTTCGGTCTGAACAGGTTCGAGTTAAGCTTAAATATGAAACCATCGTTTTTCCATATTTTTTTTGATATGTGCGTTTAAATGTTAAAATATGTTCCGGAACCGGTTCTAATACAGAATGTTCAACAATAATAAGAGCTTTTTTGTCCAGGCATCTGCTGCGCTGAAGATTTAGCAGCGCCTGTTTTACTAAATTCCTGGCATAAGGGGGATCTATAAAAACAAGGTCAAAAGAGAAGTCAGCAGATTTTATGCAATTTAAGTTCTTTATTATATCCCATCTAATGATTTTCGCGCTCTTTTTTAAAGAACATGCCCTGATATTTCTTTCTATAACGGAAAGAGCTGTGCGATAATGATCTATAAAGACCGATAATTTGGCCCCCCTGCTTAGAGCCTCTATTCCCATGGCTCCGGTTCCTGCAAACAGGTCAAGCACCACGGCATCTTTTATGCGAACGGAAATTATATTAAATATCGATTCCCTGAGTCGATCCGCCGTTGGTCTTATTTTCAACCCGCTAATTGAATTTAGCTTCTTTTTCTTTAAGTTGCCCCCAATTATTCTCATGTACTAATTTTACTGCAAAACCTTTGAAAAATTCCCAATTTTACTTACGCTGGGGCTGGTCATATTTTCGGCCATTATCAAAAAAAATCTATCCGCAGATTAGCGCAGATAAAAAAGACTGGCCGTTAATCTGCGGATTAATCTTTTTCCGGTTTTTTTATTACACCTGCTGGTTGCCAAAGTTAGAACCAAAATCCTTACGTTAAAGATTTGGGATATTAAATGCTTTTGCCTGATTTCAATTTATTCGGCTGTTTAGGCGATACTCTCTTTATGCCGCTCATTTTTCCTTTTTAAATATTCTTTTTCAAATGCGAATTTGGCCTCTGCTAAATTGTTTATTGAAAAAAGTTTTGTTTCAACCGGTTCCATTTCTTTTGTGAAATCAGGATTATATGGTGCAGGAATATCCGAAACATCTATAACATTATTTTCTACCATTATGGCAAGTCTTTCTACAAGGTTTTTTAGTTCTCTGACATTTCCAGGCCACGAATAAGCGGATAGCAGCGAAAGAGCTTTGCCGGTTATTTCTTTTTTCGCACAATGATTAATTCTTGCGCAGTTTTCAAGAAATTTTTCTGTTAAAACAGGGATATCGTCAAGGCGATCTTTAAGCGGCGGCAGTTCAATGGGAATAACATTTAAACGATAATAAAGATCTTCTCTGAATTTTCCATTTTTAATCTCTTTTTCAATCTCCTTGTTTGTAGCGGCAATGACTCTTACATTTACGTTTAATATTCTGCCTCCGCCAACCCTTTGGAATTTTTGCTCCTGAAGTACGCGAAGAATCTTGGACTGTGTTTTTAAGCTCATATCTCCGATTTCATCAAAAAAGATTGTCCCATTATTTGCTAATTCAAATTTTCCTCTTTTTTTTGTTGTAGCACCTGTAAAAGCACCTTTTTCATGCCCAAACAACTCACTTTCAATTAATTCTTCAGGAATCGCTGCACAGTTTACATCTATAAGCGGCTGGTCGGACCGTGAACTTAACTGGTGAATTGTATGTGCTACCAGCTCTTTTCCGGTTCCGTTTTCTCCTGTAATAAGTATCCATGCTTCTGTTGGAGCGGCAATGGAAATCTGTTTTTTTACCGCTGCAATTGACGGGCTGTTGCCGGTTATTGAATGCTTTTCGATTGTTTTTTTCCGCAGATACCTGTTTTCTTCCTCAAGCCGCCTGAAGTTCAGAGCATTGTTAATTGTTACTATGACTTTATCAATGGAAAGCGGTTTCTCAATCAGGTCAAATGCCCCAAATTTTATGGCTTTTACAGCTGTTTCCGTTGTTCCATGTCCGGTTATTATGATTACCTGAATATGTGGATTATCTTTTTTTATTTCTTTTAAAGTCTCGATTCCGTCGATTCCCTGCATCCATATATCTAACAGCACAAGATCCGGAGATTCAACATCAACGATCTTGAGAGCTTCATATCCGTTGGATGCGGTTATGATTTCAAAACCTTCATCGGAAAGAAGACCGCTTAAACTGTTAAGAATAGAGGGTTCGTCATCAACAATCAAAATAGTTGGGAACATGGGCTGTCCTTTTGCTGGTTAATTAATGAGTGGTGAGATATGAGTTAGTTAATTTCTAACTAATATCTCATCACTCATATCTCATAACTAAAGGGATTGTACAGGAAGCTCAATAACAAATTTAGCGCCTTGCGGCTGGTTGTCTTGTACGCTTATCATGCCGTTATGATCCGCAATAATTGTACTTACAATTGTCAACCCCAGACCCATGCCGGATTTTTTGGTTGAAAAATAAGGTTCAAAAAGATGTGTCTTCCGTTCATCGGAAATACCAGCCCCATTATCGGCGACTTCGAGCCGAACCATTCTCAAAATAGGGTCATAGGTTAATTTTATAGAAATTTTCCCCTGTTTTCTTACTGAAGCCACTGCATTGTCAAGTAAATTAATCATTGCCTGTTTTAATTGCTGCCTGTCAAGCATCAAAGAGGGGATATTTTCTGAAATACTGATTTCAAAATCAATATGCTGATGACTTTCCCTGTACAAAGCTACTGCTTCTTCGATTATGGGCGGAAAAACGCATAATTTTGGATCTGCTGTTGGAAATCTGGCAAAAGCTGAAAATTCGTTGACAAGATTTCGAATCAGATCAACATGATTGATGATTGTATTGGTGCATTCTTCAAAGACCGGATCATCAATCTTTTGGGAGTATCTTCTTTTGATACGCTGAGCTGAAAGTTTTATGGGGGTTAAAGGATTCTTTACCTCATGGGCGATTCGCCGTGCGATTTCACGCCATGCCGCTATTCTCTGTGATTTCTCGATATCAGTCAAGTCATCAAATACAACTACAATGCCCATATGACGCCCGATATCATCTTTCAAAGCATTTACATGCATCATAAAGGTTCGGGGTTTTCCATTCACTGTTAATTTTAACGGCAGTTCCACCGAATCATTTTGGGTGCTTGAAAGATTTTCCAGTATTTCTCCGGCAAGTTCCAAATGCTTCCCTTTTAACAGTTTCTTATAGCTTTTATTAAGGATTTCATCAGCTTTGAGGTTAAGCATTTTTTCAGCGGACTTGTTTAAGGTGGTGGTGAACCCTGTGGCATTAAGCGTAATAACACCTGCTGAAATATTCTTTAAGACGAATTCCATATATTGTCGTCTTTCTTCGATTTCGGCATTCTGTTCACGAAGCTTGCAGGCGGAAAGTTCTAATTGTGCTCTGCTGATTCTGAGGTCTTCAGTCATTCTGTTAAAAGAATCGACTAAACTTCCTATTTCGTTGTCGGCAACAAGACCAATTCTAAAACTCAAATCTCCTTCCGCAACCTTTCTTGTCCCTTCTCCTAATTCCCTTATCGGTATGCTGATCGACTTCGCAAGATGGATGCCGAACCATACCGCACAAAATACTACAACTAATGAAACGATTGATATGGTTATATAATAAGTGGTCTTGATAGGTTTTTTAAGCAGCTTTATCTGTTGATATTCTTCAAAACCTCTTGAGATGGAATCCATATTTTTATAAAGTTGTGATGGAATAATAAATGTTAATACTATAAAAGCCTTGACATCTTTCTGTTCTGCTCCGAATGGTACTGTTCCGATACTTTTTATCAGTTCGTTTTTCTTTAGACGTTTAGAGATTGTTAAAACGCTTTGAGATGCTATTCTTTTTTGAAAATTATCAGCGGAAACAATGGTAAAAGATTTTTCTTTTAATTCCGGAGCAAGGGAATATGCAAGGCGCTTAGATTTTTTTGAATAAATCTCAACAGCATGAAGATTGAAGGAATTTTGAACAATGCCAACGTAGCTGGAAAGAGCCTTTTGTCTATTTAAAAGATTTTTTGCAGTAATTTCATGTGCAATTTTTTTCAAAAAAAATCGGTTATTTTCTTCTACATGTTTATATAAATATCTTCCAACAGATAAAGAATTTTCCAGGGCCTGCTCTACCGGAACATTAAACCAGAACTCTATGCTGCTTGATATAAAGTTGATGGAAAAGAAAAAGAGTACAATTGCAGGCAGAAGCGAAAGGGCTATAAAGGCAAAAACAAGCTTTGTAGTCAGTTTTGCTCCCATTACTTTGCGTTTTCTATCATAAAGGAGCTTTACCAGATTCCTGAAAACAAGAAAAATCAATAATATAAGCAGCAGCAAGTTGATGTTAATCAGAATGAACATCAAAATTGTGTTGGAAATGGGAAAGTCAGCCCCAAAATGTATTATTCGAGTTTCGGCAAAAGTAATAGCAGTAAATACAATTATTATTACAATAATAAGGATATACTCATGTTTTCGTTTTTTCTTCTCCGGATTTGAAAATGTAGATACCGGTTTTACAAATCGATTGCTGCCCATACTATTTTGGTCCAACCCGGTTTGGATGAATAACAATTCCAGCAGTAAAGGAATACAGTTCATCGCGGATTAGCGTGATGCGTATATGAAAAGGGCTTAACGTCATTTTTGGCTTGACCCGGGCACGCAGTGAAGCTTTAGCGCTATCCTGGTTTCCCGAAGCATCTGGATTCCGGGCTTTCGCAAAAATGACGGCCGCTTCTACGTTCGATGCTGATTTGT
>CAZRLQ010000171.1:0-5327 GCA_964600725.1 uncultured Desulfobacterales bacterium | reverse complement strand
TGTCTCGAAGAATATCAAAACAAGCTTCCGTATCTGCATGAAAATTTAATTCATTATAAAATTTTTTGCGATTTAAGGCAAGATCAGACCGAATTAAAAGCGATGTTGGAGATCCAAATAAATGAAGGCCTTTAAGCAATGCCAAACGACAAATTTCATGGCCCGGCGAGACGTAGCTCGGATATGGCAGGCCATCCAGATTTACTTTATCTTCATCAAGACGGTATGACCCAACAATGCCAACAGACGGATTATCTTCAGCAACTTCCACCATTTTTGTAATACACTCAGGGAACAACCAATCATCTGCGAGTACAATTTTGAAGTATTTACTTTCCAGAGAAATCTGGCGAACAGCATGATTAAAGTTTTGTAACATCTGTAGAAAAACTTCATTGGTGTGGATACTTATTTTCTTATCCTTTTCCGCATAATACTGTGCGATTTCAAGTGTTCTGTCTGTACTTCTATTATTAACAATAATATATTCCCAATTCGTATAGGTTTGGGACAAAACACTTTCAATACACTCAGCAATATACTTTTCGGTATTATATACCGGTGTTATAATGCTGACTAATGGCTGATCAGTCATTTTCCCCTCTATTTTTATTATTGCCTTATCTTAAAAACGCAAGCCGGTGATCCGGATGAAATCGCATTGTCAGGGATATCCCGGGTAACAACCGACCCTGCTCCTACAACGGCGCCTCTGCCTATCCTAATGCCGTCTAATACAATAACACCGTAACCCAACCATGCGTCATCTTCAATAACTATGCCTCCTTTTGTATATAAGGGTTGTCTTGCAATGACTTCAGAAGCGGCAAAACCATGATTATAAGAGTAAAGAGCGCAGTTTGGTGCAATTTGCACATTGTTTCCGATCCGAATAGGGCCTTTATACCCCATTATCTGACAACGCGGCTGTATAGATGTACGATCACCTATAGTCACGCTGCCTGATTGACCATGACCGGTCGCAATTATTGTATCTCGAAAAATATGCGTGTTGTTGCCGATCTGCAAATTACCTCCGCCATGTACTTGATTCAAAACCACCCTGTCGGCTATAAAAATATTGGCGCCGAGACTCAAATTCTTATGATATATAACTGCCTTGGGATCAATATAACCTTTGGAATTCAATCGTGAAAGATAGACACGTGCTGTATATGGAGGCGCGAGCCAGGCAGCGAGACGAGTTGAGATACGTCCGCAAAAGCTAAGGCCGGCATAGCGCATCCAAAAGCGAATCCATTTTTTTTTAATTTTCTCTATTGCCATTTTCCTTTACTATTGCTTTATCAACGCATTTAGAGAAAGACAAATATCTTGATCTTGATATTTATCACATTCGAAACAAACGCCTTCCCAAGGTTCTTGCTTTTTTAGGCACAAGCTTATTTAAATATGTTCTTTCAAAAAAATTTTTTATAGTAATAAAAGTATACTCTATATGCTTTCTTTCAGGATTAATGACAGGATTAACTGGTATATCCAAGAGCTCCGGCCATAAACTTATAATTAACGCCTCATGATATCTGTATTTAGGGCCCTTTCTTTCTTTTTCGTTTACAGCTAACATATTCAACAGAAAAGTCCGGCAGTTGAATGGAACAAATACTTCCTGAACAATATCCCATTCCAGTTGACTCATGGCCTGCCAGCTTCCCTCTTTATCTTCCCATGCCAGAAGCGTTAAAATGTCAATATTAAATGTTTCTCCTAATTCAGATATCCACTTCCTATAATTTTTTAAAGCAAACGGGTTTTTTTCCATCGTAAAATTTTTTCCCATTTTGCTTACATAGGCCAATTCTTCGGCAGTTATTTCAGCATCGTCAGGTTTACCTAATCTGCGCAAGATCTCTCTGTATTTACACTTTCCAATCGGTATAGCGTTTCCTTTTACTGCGACTTTTTCCTGAGGAAAATCATTATATAAACCCTGAGCAATTGTGCCGTATACTTCTCTGGCGGTCTCTACATTTTTCAAATAAATTTTTTTAAACTCATCTTCCATCTCTTCCGGACATCTTATGATATTATACTTAAGGTTCAATTTTGACAGCAGCCTGGAAGGTATTGAGATATCCCGGCTTTTTTTATTCAAATCCCAATACATAGCCGTAAAATAATACAGGCTTTTATAATTTTTTTTTGAAGAAGCAAGTATTAATCTTGTATCTCTTCCCGCTGTCATAGACAATGCCAGATCAAACCTGTTAGAGGCGCTTTTCATCATACTTTTTAAAAGGGATGAATTTCTCTTTACAGACTCTTCAAGAGTCATAGCGGTTATTGGTTTATTCGGCCAAAACCTGTGTTTTTTCCCTGTCGCAAGATCCAAAAAATGATTTGGTAATAAGCGCTTAATCTGACTGTATGGAGAGGTGTCAACAGGCCACCAGTACTGGCTTTTCTTTTTTAATTCAGGAGCAATGAAATCCAGAGCATCTTTGTCCATTGTTAAATTTAACTCTTTTGCAATAATTCCCGGTTGAGATGCACACCATAATTGTTTGCTGGATTCATCAGTATAAAAAACCTGCCTAAAGCCAGCAGGATCATGAAATAGAATAATTTCATGATCACTTTTTTTCGCGATTATAATCCATCGTCCTCCAAATGTATAGGTATGGTCAATAATGTCATCAACACCTCTGCATTCACAAAATTTTTTAAATAGACTGTTTAATATTTCTGGATTGTCGGCCTTGGGATTACAGGGATCTAAAATATAACCTAACAGAGTTAAAGATTTGTTATCATATTCTTCATGATCGAGATTCAAATGTGGATGTATGCTTAAATAGACTCCATTACTGATCTTAATTTTTTCCCATGAAAAAAAATCTTCAATAAAACGTGGACCCAGAATAAATTGGCGGCGGAAAATCAGTTTCTCAAAACCGCATTTTTTTTTAAGATCACGAACCATATATATGATATATGTTTTTACGCCAACATTTGATAATAATACAAAATATTCTGACAGCAGTTCTAATTATGGAAATTGTCCTTATTTTACAAGCAAATATTGGCATCCTTCATAAATGCTCAAATATGAGATGTTTGTATGATGTTACAGAGATTAATAGGCCTGTTCAATAACCTAAAATAGTCATTTTTTCTGATTTTAGCTGAAAAAATCAGATATTTTCAAGGCAAATAAAATCTCTAACCCATTGAATTATAATTTGTTTTCTCATAATTAGAATTGCCGGCTTTGTTGACTTCGAATTATTGATCTGATATGGACAATTAATAGCAAGATTAATCTAACATAATCAAAAAATAATAATTATAATAACAACTAACATACAAGAACGCAAACTTCCGGGACCTGCCTGAAGCCTGATTCTAATTGAAAATTTTTTGAAACAGGCTTCTTAGAAATCTTCCAGCGGGCCTGACTCGCGGGAAGTTTCGCAAGTAGTTTGATACGTCGCTGACTATTTTACCGGCACTCCATGCTATTAATCAAGTTCGTTGTTCATAGGATGCCGCGCGCGGTATAACTTGGCTTTATATGAAAATAATAAATGGTGAATTATGAATGATGGATAGAGGAATTTTAGCTGTTTATAAAAACGGACTTCCGGGTGCTGTATCATTTTCATTCTTTGTCGTGGCCACTGAAACATGATGGTTCGTGACAAAAAATAATGAGAACGCATTTGCATCGCTGGTTAAAACAAAACAAAAAAAAGGGGAAAAATTATGACGTTCAAAAAATGTATCAGAATTATGGCTGCATTTGCTGTTACGGTCTTTTTTCTGAGTGCTTGCGGTCCTAAGAGTTTAAAGCTGGAATCGATTTCCACATCAGAAAATCCTGCGGAGCAGATTAATCTTTTAAGCAATGATATTAGTACTGCTCAAAGAAATCAACTCAATGTCTTTGCTCCCGTCTCCTATGCCAGGGCTGAGGCAGCCCTCGAAAACGCCAGAAAAGGATTGAAGCGAGGCATGAGCCTTTCGGAAATTCTGGAGGAGGTAGCATATGGACAGGCTCAGCTTAAGCGTGCTGATGAATTGGGTAAAGTAGTAAAAACCACATTGGCTGATGTTATTAAAGCTCGCGAAAATGCCTTGGACGCAGGTGCGGTCAATTTTGGTAAAGATTACACAAAAATAGAAAATGAGTTTATTGAACTCACAAAGGCAATTGAGAACAATAACCTTGCCAGGGCACAGAGGTATAGAGGAAGGGTGGCAAGGTCTTTTGATGAAATTGAATTGCGGGCAATCAAGGAACAGACACTCGGTGAGGTTGAAAGACTCCTTAAGCAGGCGGAAGAAGAAGATGCCCCGGAAATCGCTCCCAAGACTTTTGAATCTGTTAAGAAAAAATTGAAAGAAGTTGACACCTTTATTTCAGAAAACCGTTATCAAAAAGAAAAGATACGCGATATGTCGAGCGACGTGCTATTTGAGGCTCAGCGACTAATTCAAGTTGAACGTCAAAGCAAGAAGGTTAAAGAAATGGAACCAGAAGAGATCGTACTGAACTTTGAAGAAATTTTGCAAAAAATGGGAAGCAAACTTTCTACGGCCGACATGCGCAATGAACCTTTCAAGACACAGGTTGAAAATGTTTTGCATTCCATCAATGCCTTAAAAGATAATCACCAATTTATAGTCAACAAATATAATAGCCAGCTTATAGAAGCAGCAACCCTGAAGAGACAGATCGCCGTTCTGGAAGGAAAAACACGGGCAGATCAGGCTGAAAAAGAGTTTCAACAACTGTTCGATGAGGTCCAAAGTTATTTCGGACAAGATGAGGCATATGTTTACAAGCAGGCGAATCAGCTCGTAATCAGATTAAAACTCATCCAGTTTCCTCCAGGCAAGTCAGTGATTCTGCCAAATAATTACGAACTTCTGAGTAAGGTTCAACGAGCCATCAGCACTTTTAGTGAACCGGTTGTGATAATCGAAGGTCATACAGACAGTACTGGCTCAGTTGCAGTTAATAAGCGCCTTTCCGAGGAGCGGGCAGAAGCTGTTCGTGAATACCTTATTGCCAACAAAACCTTGTCGGAAGACAAAATCTTTGCTGTCGGTTATGGCTCCACTCGTCCACTGGCATCTAACGAGACAGCGGAAGGGAGGGCTATCAATCGCAGGATTGACTTAATTATCAAACCCTTATCCCGAAAAGCCGGAAGGTAAAGTGATTTTTCGATGTTAAAAAAGCCGTAGAGGAGAAATCCCTTACGGCTTTTTATATAATAATTATCCCTGCAACGTTACTTAAGATAATTAGATTGATTTTTAAAGCAGAATCTGCCGTACTGTGCAACAAACTCTTTAAA
>CAZRLQ010000170.1:0-5336 GCA_964600725.1 uncultured Desulfobacterales bacterium | reverse complement strand
TACAAGCTGTCTGCTTTACCTGCCTGCCGCAGGCAGGGCTGACAGTAGTTGACCATTATTAATATGAAAAATGGGAGTCAGCTTTGTATCAATCAAAATTCCTTCAAGATAATATACAAAACATACAAAAGCTCATGGCTCTTCCTCCTTTGAAAAATTTTGAAACAGCAAGTCTAAGACAGTTGCTCAGGCTAAGCAGAATAAGAGAGTATCATGACAAAGAGCTTATTATTAAAGAGGGTGATCTGGATCCCTGGATCTATTTTCTTCTTAAAGGCAAGGCAAGAATAGAAAAACAAGGGATAGAAATCGTCATTATTGATAAAATAGGTGAAATTTTTGGCGAAATGAGAATCCTGGATGGTCTGGGCCGTTCAGCATCCGTATATGCGGAAGGCACAACAATCTGTCTTGCGGTTGATACTTCTGCTACTGACAGGCTTGATTCGGACGATGAAAGGGCAAACTTTCTATTATTGTTATACAGAATGTTTACAGAATATATATCTTTGCGTTTGCGTATAACAAATGATGAATTGATTAAGACAAAAAAAGATGTCCAGCGACTAAGTGCCATGAAATAATAAAGGATTCCGGTTAGTATCAAGCTGCGCAGTCAGCAGTTAGCATTGAGAAGATATAGTGACAAGAGATTTTTAAAAATTCAAGGCACAGGATAAAGCCTGTTGTCTTGCACTGCAGGTCTCTTAAAATCAGAAAAGACTTTCCTTCTGATAAACTAATGAAGATGTTGAACCGTTTTATCCAAAAGTTGACAGATAATCACTAAAAGCTAATGGCTAACAGATGATCGCTAACCGCACAGGCCGAAAAATATTATAGATGGAAAATCTATAGCAAATGAAAAAAACCGTTTCCTTTTCTAAAAATTCCACAAATATTTTCTTCCATATCCTCACACGCTGCAACCTGAAGTGCCGGCACTGCTATATAAACAAAAAGCAGCACGGAAAAAATGATGTTGACTTACCTACCATCAAGGCATGGCTGGGCATATTTGCTGAAAAGAGCAAAAGAGCAAACGTCATATTCCTGGGTGGAGAACCCACGCTGCATCCTGATTTGCATTCAGCTATCCGGGAGGCAAGATATTTAGGCTACAGCTCAATAACAGTAGATACAAACGGATATCTGTTCAACAACATTCTTTCCAAAGTCAGCCCCAAAGATGTTGACTATTTTAGTTTCAGTTTAGATGGTGCCAGCAGGTATATGAACGATATGATTCGAGGCAAAGGATCTTATGATAAATGTATTTCAGGTATAAAGAAAGCAAAATCTAAAGGTTTCGCCACCAGTCTTATATATACAGTGAGCAAAGAGAATTTAGAGGAGCTGGATATGATGATACCCTTGCTGAAAAACCTGGGAATAAACAGATTCTTTATACAGGTAGTCGGTATCAGGGGAAAATCCGCCGATAAGCACAACGAAAATATCCAGGTCCCGGGTGCCAAGTGGTTGGATATCATTCCAAAGGCAGCGGAAAAAGCGGCTGATCTCGGTATTATTGTTTCATATCCAAAAACTTTTTTAAGTATGGAAGAGACATTTGAGTGCGGCGGGCTGGTAGCAGAAAATTATTTTATATTCCCAAATGGCAGGGTCTACCGGTGTCCTCTTTGTGAAGATTTTCCAATGCACTGCCTGGTTTTAAAAGATAACAAATTAGTCGAAACCGAAAAAATCAATGAAAAAGATATATTTCAGCTAAATATACCGGAAGGATGCGTAATGAACAAGCTTATACAGCCGGGCAATCTATCCTATAATGGAGACGGCACTCCTGAATATAAAATTGCATGTTGTATGCTGAAAGAAGAGATAGGTTATAACTGACGCAGGAGACCTGGTAAAAGCCGAAACTCTCTTTGGCATTAGATAAAACAATCCATTTAAAAACAATAAAGGAGGAAAGGATATGAAAAAGATTTATTATGCAGCACTGATACTTGGCTCCTTACTGTTTATGATACCATTTGCCGGAGCAAAGCAGCAACTTGCAGAATTTCAGTTAAAAGGTGTTGAGATTGCAAAAGGTTTCGACATAGGAGATACCAGATATGGGACAAGGTTCACAGGGAAAGTTTTTGAAGAAGGAAAAGATGTCGGATACTGGTTAATTGTTCTCAATTTCAGGGATTTTGACAACATAGAGGTATGCGGAGGGACTAATGATATTGTAAAGCTTCGAATAACCGTGGTTTTTACCAGAGGTTATTATGCAGGCAACAAGCTGGTCTTGTATATGAAAGATCGTAAACAGATACCGGATGTTTTCTGGAATTACATGGCCCCCATATGTGATCCGTTTCAGTTAACAGATGATCTTGACTGTATTTGTCCTGAAAATTTGGACTTGATTGAGGATTGGAACTGCAATGGACTTCCCGATGACTACGGCCCTATTGCCGAGATACGGAATTTATCTTTGAAAAAGATATGGGGCACATTATCATGCGTAAAGAAAGCATCTTTATCCGGATGGCTCTGTCATAATTATCCCTTTATCCCCAGAGTAGCTGGAATACTGGTGCTTTCCGGAGATACATAACAGGAATTCACCGGTGTACTTCCCTCTTTGAAAAATGGGAATCAAGGGGATTTTTCCCATTATTGCCCTGGCTTTTTGAGAAGTTACAAAATGGCCGTCAGCGGCCGATTCACCCGGCCGCTGATAAAAAGCTTTTTGAAAGGATATCCGTTAATCCTTTCCAATTACTGCTTCACCTATTCTGGACATGGCTTTTTGAACATTTTCAAAGCTGTTGAAAGCGCTTATTCGAATAAAGCCCTGGCCGCATCTTCCAAAGCCCAAGCCCGGGGTGCAGACCACTGAGGCCTTTTCAAGAATCAGATCAAAAAATTTCCAGGAATCCATTTGGACGTCTACCCAAATGTAAGGAGAATTTTCACCTCCGGTACATTTCAATCCAAGTTCGGAAATCTCCTTTCGGATCAACGCCCCATTTTTCAGATAATAGTCGATAAGTTCCTTTACCTGTGCCTTTCCTTCCTCGCTATATACGGCTGCTGCAGCTTTTTGTACCGGATAGGAAACCCCGTTAAACTTTGTACAGTGACGTCGATTCCATAAAGGATGGAGAAACTGTTTATTCCCATTGCCGTCATATGCTGTGCAATTGGTTGGAATTACCGTATAGGCGCAACGAGTACCTGTAAATCCGGCAGTTTTGGAAAAACTCCTGAACTCAATGGCGACCTCTCCGGCTCCTTTAATCTCAAAAATCGACCGAGGCAAAGAATCGTCCCTGATAAAAGCTTCATAGGCTGCATCATAAAGGATAAGTGATCTGTTTTCACGGGCATACTCCACCCACGTCTCCAGATGCTCTCTTGTAATTGCCGCACCGGTGGGATTATTTGGAAAACATAGGTAAATCAGATCAACAGGCTCATCAGGAATGGCTGGATTGAAGCTGTTTTCCATTGTGCTTTCCAAATAGAAAATCTTTTCATATCTGCCTTTATGAAATTTTCCTGTCCGGCCGGCCATAACATTGGTGTCTATATATACAGGATAAACCGGATCAGGAATAGCGATTCTGATATCATCCGCAAAAATTTCCTGAATATTGCCGGTGTCACACTTTGCACCATCACTGATAAAAATTTCGTCTGAAGAGATGTCAATTCCTTTGGCCTGGAAATCTTCAGACGCAATCTTGTTCCGCAAAAAAGGATAGCCCTGCTCCGGACCGTACCCGTGAAATGTGCTGTATTGAGCCATTTCATCGACTGCATGATGAAAAGCTTTGATACATGCCATGGGCAAAGGTTTTGTAACATCGCCTATACCCAGCTTTATAATATCTTTGTCTGGAAACTTATTTTGAAATGCTGAAACTCTTTTCTCTATTTCTGAAAACAGATAGGAAGCTTGAAGCTTAAGATAATTTTCGTTAATCTTGATCATGAACCAACTCCAAAGTTTTTATCGAATTTTATGGAAAAAGAGGCGGCCGCTGACTATGCAATTACGAATTAGAAATTACGAATTTTTTGACATCAATGCTCCAGCACGGGAACAAGAAAAATAACTTCTCAAAAAGTCAGGGCAACGATGGGAAATCCCCCTCAATCCCCCTTTTTCAAAGGGGAAAGCACATAAGGTACCCGAACTTATTGTGAAGTTACCGGGAAAACTGCAAACTGCTTTTTGAACTTGCTTAAACCCGCCTCAGCAGACAGGGGTGCCCCTTCATTTTAATATTGGCAAATATAAATTAATCCTGCCCAAGTGTCAATCAAAGAGCCTTAATATTGATAATTCCAAAAACCTTCTCCTTGAATATATATGCATGAATATGGTATTTAGCCGATACGCCTGTTAACGTAACTTTTCAATAAGTTCGGACAGCAATGGGGAAATCCCCCTCAATCCCCCTTTCTCAGAGGGGGAAGCACATAAGGTACCCGAACTTATTGTGAAGTTAGTTGTTAACTATTTAAGTCCCGGATTCTGAAACAATCATAATGAACCATACCCTAAAAAAAACTCCTCTGCCGCTAATAGCTCTTTTCTGTCTGCTTCCCGCGATCCAGACAACAATAGCTGTATATTTGCAATGGTATCCTGCAATTACATATCCATCTCTAAAACTGCTGATGACCGCCGTGCCTATGGTTGTCTGGCTGAAGTCAAACAGATCATGGACGAAAATAAAAGAACTGGGAGGTCTAAAGCAGACCAGTCTGCTGCCCGGTTTGACAGCGGGTTTGCTTATGGCCGGGATCATAATTTTAGGCTATTATGTTTTGCTGCGATCTCTGCTAAACCCGGCTCCTCTGATAACCAAAGTCAGCTCCCTTAAACTTCTTGAATATTACTGGATTTTCGCTCTATTTATCTCTTTATGGAATTCAATGTTCGAGGAATATTATTGGCGGCTTTTTCTTCTTGTCGAATTAGCCGGTCATACAGAAAACAAAGCTCTCTTGTGCACAGCAGGCGGGATTCTGTTTGGGCTGCATCACATAATTGTACTTCTGCCGATATTTGAACCTCCTGTTGTTGCAGCAGGTGCGGCAGGAACTATGATTGCCGGCGGCATCTGGACCTGGATGCGTCTTTATGGATATTCTATCTTTGATTGTTACATCAGTCATGTTTTAGCTGATCTGTCGATTATGTGGATCGGCTACGACCTAATTAATGCCTGAACGGGAACTCTGTTAATCATAATAAAACAAGGGGTTGTTCTCAGTGATGTCCGGTTAGGTTTTTGCATGCAGCCGGCAAGGAAAAAAAGTAGGTACCTATGTGGGTAGAGTGGCGGTACGAAGTTCAGGGA
>CAZRLQ010000169.1:0-5375 GCA_964600725.1 uncultured Desulfobacterales bacterium | reverse complement strand
ATCAATTAACAGGCTGAAACATGAGGCAGATATAATCATTTCGCGAAAACTGAATACAGGATTTAGGTACCGCATTTATATTTACATATCGGGTAAAATCGATTTTATGTTTGTCAATACCCGGGACGGGGAAAATATGTTGAAAAAAAGTCTTGTAGTAAAAGATCCCCTCTTCGGAAGACATCCTGTTCTGTATGGCAGCGTTGCTGTTGGTAGGCCTCACCCCTTTAGTGATCTGGATATCAGCATATATACGCCTCAAATGCCGATGAGAGAAATGCTTGCTTTAGAAATGTCTTTAGCGTTGGATATAGATAAAAAACTTGAAGGTAGTCCGCTGAGTGATGTCAGGTTAATAAACACCCTTCCATTGGTGCTTGCAGGCAAAATCATCACCGGAGGCATCCTGATTTATTGCCGGGGCGATGATGCCAGGGTTGAATATGAGACGTCCATCCGGAGTGCATATTTTGATTTTTTACCAGTTATTCACAATTATCAAAAGACATATTTAGAACAAATAGCATTGTAATCCGATACATAAGGTCTGAAAAATGGTTTCAACTTAGAAAATATCACAAAAGTTTATTCAACTGGAAAACTATCTGGGGTTATTAAAAGAGATTTCCAAAGTTTAGAAAAATTATAATCGAACAATTCTTATAGCTAACCCCAAAAATAAGAGAATCCTGGGTTGGTCATGACATCGGCCAAATGTTATGAAGCTCTTGCCATGCACCTTCTGTATCCGGCGGGGAGATCCATTAAGCAAAAAAGGGATATTTCCTATACCATTGAAGCCCATTGTCTTACCCTAACAGGTCTTTTAAAATCAGAAAAGACTTTCTTTCTGATAAAAGGTTGACAGATAATCACTAAAAGCTAATGGCTAACAGTTAGCAGCTAACCGCACAGGCCGAATTATTTCAGCCAGACGTGCTCTCAAAAGATAGCCGGCAACGCCCATGGCAATCCGGTATGACTGGGGGAAATAGCCCAGACAGCGGCGGCGCAATATTTGCATCTCTTGAAAGCCTCTCTGTTCAATCAGCGCAGAAGTTTTCTGGTTGGGATGTATTCTGAATAATCCAAGAAAATATGGTAATCTCACCATCTTTGCCCCTGCTTCCCTGAAACGGAGCAAAAGATCCCAATCAATGGCGAATTGAAACGATTCGTTCAGTCTTCCGCCCACTTTTCGCCATAAAGTTCTGCGCCAGAACAGAGTCTCCTGGGGAATAAAATCCGCCCATGTCAATACAGTATCATTATGAGCAGGTAAAATCCAGCGGCCTATCTCTTTATCATCTTCATCGATAAGAATGCGGTGGCCGTATACCACATCGACATCCGGCCGTCCGGCCATAAAAGCCGATATTGCTGCCAGTGTATCGGGCAGATGCCTGTCGTCCGCGTTGAGCCAGGCCATAATATCACCGGTCGCGTGTTTAAAACCTTTATTTAAAGCATGAGCCTGACCTCTGTCCGGTCCGCTGCACCACCATGTAAAGTTCGATGAATATTTATTCAATATTTTTAAAGAATTATCGGTTGAGCCGCCGTCGATAATTATAAGCTCTAAACGAGGATAATTTTGATCAAGCAGACTGCTGATCGCCTTCTCAAGAAAAGACCCCTGATTAAATGATGGAATAACAACCGATATTAATGGCGGATTTGAAGGGACCTGGTGATTTTGACCGGAGGGGATTTTTAAAGGCAGGGGGTTGTATTGAGGTCCGTATCTAACAAAAGATGGCCATAAGAATCCGGTTCTTTTTTCTATCCGGCTTGCCATCTGATTTAAAACCGGCCTGAAATCCGTTTTAAACATTTTCAAAGTCTTGTTTATTTTTTCAACCTTTGTAAACAGCTTCGCGCGGTAACCATTAAAGGCCGGGCTAAGTGCCATTTTACAGGTATTTTGCCGGTATGTCTTAGTACAGTTTCCATAGCTTCCTTATAATGCTCTTCGCGTCTTTGTGATGTTTTGGCTGCAAAGTGCCGTCTGGTTGCGGCGATAAACTTGTTAATATATTTCAACTGCCCGTTTAAACCGTATAACCTCCACCATAGATCATAATCGAGTGCCATCTGGAGCGACTCATCCAGACCATTGACACTTTCCCATGCCCTGCGGCGGATCAGGGTTGCTGGCTGAGCTATAAAGCAGTAATTTTTTAAAATTTTCGGCCAAAACGGCAATGTCGGATACGGAACAGTTTTCCTTCCGCTGGAATTTATGGTCCAGCATTTTCCATATGCAGCAGGACTTGCAGGTGAAGACTCCAGTTCGGACAGCAGTATTTTCAGACCGCCCGGTAAAAAGATGTCATCAGAGTTAAGCCAGCAAACAAAAGGAGCTGTTCCGCTTTCAATTCCCTCATTAATGGCAGCGGCCTGTCCTTTATCAGGCTCACTTCTCCACCATAAGAGTTCAGACGACCATTTTTTAATTATTTCAGCAGAATTATCAACAGACCCTGCATCAAGGAGAACGACTTCTACAGGCATGCCCTGGTCAAAAATTGACTGCAATGCTGCGTCAAGAAAAGCTCCCTGATTTAATGAAGGAACCGCTATCGTCACCAGGGGTTTATTATGTGAAAGCACGTACTTAGGCCTTTTGTTAAACAGGGTTTTTTATCCATAATAGTCTTTTTTCCCGGTATCTCAGCGCCTTTCCTTTCTCAGGCAAAAATGCTGCAGGTTCGGGTTTTTGCGAAATATAATGGCAGAATTCCTTTGATTCTGATCCGTCGGCATGAGGATGAATACCATTCATATCAGATTGAAATATAAGGTAAAATATAATCATTTCGCAAAAACTGAATGCAGGATTTAGGTTACAAGGATGGTCGATGCATATTTCAGAGAGTTTCACGAATATGCTTGCGATACCACTGATAGGTCTCCTTCAGGCCTTTCTTCAGAGAAATTTTTGCCCGCCAGCCTAACCGGCTGAGTCTCGACACATCAAGACGCTTGACCGGAGTTCCGTCCGGTCTGGACGGATCGTACAGAATTTCGCCTTTAAATCCGACCACCTGAGCGATCATTTCCGCCAGCTCTGCAATGGTCAAGTCTCTGCCTGCACCGATGTTAATAATCTCTGATTCATCATAGTGATTCATCAAGAAGACGCATGCATCGGCAAGATCATCCACATGCAGAAACTCGCGCTTAGGCGTTCCTGTACCCCACAGTGTCACCCGATTTTCCCCCCGCTCTTTAGCTTCATGAAATTTACGGATGAGAGCCGGCAAAACATGCGATGTTTCCAGATCAAAATTATCATCCGGACCGTAAAGATTGGTCGGCATTACACTGATATAAGATGTTCCATATTGCCGGTTGTAAGCCTGGCACATTTTGATCCCGGCAATTTTGGCGACGGCATACGGTTCGTTGGTAGGTTCGAGATAGCCTGAAAGGAGGTACTCTTCTTTTATGGGCTGGGGACATTCTTTCGGATAGATACATGAACTTCCCAAAAAAAGGAGTTTCTTTACTCCATAGAGATAAGATGCATGAATCAGGTTGGTTTGGATCATCAGGTTATTATATATAAATTCAGCAGGATAGGTGGAGTTGGCCCCTATGCCTCCTACTTTGGCGGCGGCCAGGAAAAGATAATCAGGACGGTTTTTGTCAAAAAAGGTCATTACATCCTGGCTTTTCAACAGATCCAGCTCCCGGTGAGCCTTAAACAGAAGATTTTCGTATCCCAGAGTCTCAAGTCTGCGTCTGACAGCCGATCCAACCAGTCCTTGATGACCGGCAATATAGACTCTGCTCTCTTTTTTCATAATATCTATTAGTCCGTTGATTTACACCTATTCAAACCGGTTGAAGGTCCTGAAGCCTGCGCTGCTGCATAATTGATCCTTTTCAGCTTCAATTAAGTCTTCACGAACCATCACTTTTACAAGTTCATCAAAGGAGATCGTAGGTTCCCATCCGAGCTCTTTTTTAGCCTTTGAAGCGTCTCCCAATAAAAAGTCGACCTCGGCAGGTCTGAAATAGCGGGGATCTACCCGCACAAGAGTTTTGCCTGTCCGGCTGTTTAGGCCTGTCTCTTCAACTCCCGATCCCTTCCATTCAATCGTTATTTCAACTTCCTGAAAAGCCTTTTCCACGAATTCCCTGACAGAATGACTCTCCCCGGTAGCAATTACATAATCATCCGGAGTCTCTTTTTGCATCATCAGCCACATGGCCTTTATGTAATCTCCTGCAAAGCCCCAATCCCGGCTGGCATCCAGATTTCCGATATAAAGATTATCCTGGAGTCCCAGCCTGATACGGGCTACTGCCCTTGTAATCTTCCTTGTTACAAAGGTTTCGCCCCTGACCGGAGATTCATGGTTGAAAAGAATTCCATTGCAGGCGAACATGTTATAGGCTTCCCGGTAGTTCACGGTAATCCAGTAGGCATACAGCTTGGCCGCGGCATACGGACTCCGCGGATAAAATGGAGTTGTCTCTTTCTGCGGAGTTTCCCGCACTTTTCCATAAAGCTCACTCGTTGAAGCCTGATAGAACCTGGCTCTCTTTTCAAGTCTCAGGATGCGGATGGCCTCCAGCAGACGCAAAGCCCCTAAGGCATCGGAGTTGGCTGTATATTCAGGGGTTTCAAATGATACCCTGACATGACTCTGGGCAGCCAGGTTATAGATCTCGTGAGGCTGGATTTCCTGGATGATACGGATCAGATTGGTTGCGTCCGTAAGATCTCCATAATGCATAATAAACCGGACATCTTTTTCATGAGTATCCTGGTAAAGATGGTCCACCCTGCGCGTGTTGAAAGAGGATGAACGCCGCTTGATGCCATGCACCAGATAACCTTTACTCAGTAAAAATTCGGCCAGATATACCCCGTCCTGGCCTGTGATCCCTGTAATCAGCGCTCGTTTCATCTGAATAACGTGCTTTCTTTGACCTTTCTCTAAAAAATGTCAACCGGTTTGTATGAAATATGAAGAAATATGAAAATGACAAATAGAGGAATTTCAGCGGCTTATAAAATGTGCGGGGGCAGGCCCCGCGTTCTGCCTCATCTTTATGTTTTGTCGTGCCCTCTAAGGCATGGTGATGGTGGTTATCGAGATGTTACGTTATTTTTATAACAATACTGCTTGATTCTTTGCTTCGGCTTAAAGGGAAACCGGCTTTGAGACGCATCGCCGATACGTCTCAAAGCGCTGGCTGTCAAAAATCCTTTTCCAATCATAAGCAGAAAATGCCCGGCTTAAGGCGCATCCTTGGATACAGGAGCCAAAGGAGCGACCTCTTGCATTTCAAGATCAGAAAGACTGCCGCCAGGGCCCTCTTGACCAGGTATTCCCAGCTTCAGCTCATCCATACCTGAT
>CAZRLQ010000168.1:0-5376 GCA_964600725.1 uncultured Desulfobacterales bacterium | reverse complement strand
GGTAATTCTCCAAACATAGATTTACCAGTGTTGTCAAGTCGTTTATCCTGTTTTTACCAAACAGAATTGTTCCATCTTTATCAAGATCAAGACCGCCATAATGGAAATATTTTTTCTTAGTCTCTTTTTCAAGCAAAAAAAAGAGAGCACCTGCAGCGATTTTATCCGTCCGGGCAAACATGGGCGGACAATCCGGGTTACAAAGACCGGTCACCATTTTTTCAGTTTCTCCAGAGGCGATACTTTCCAGACCCATCCTCAAGCCGGTGATTTGCGAAGGATGATTTTCGCAGACAACAAAGTTTATTCCTGTAAATCCGAATCTTATGGCAGCCTCTCCTAAAAAAGAGTTGGGCAGAGTGTAGGCAAACAGATTGGGACTGGCCAAAGCTCCTTTTTCTGGGATCACTGTATTAAAATAATCTATATCCGTATTGAGACAGCCATAAAAAGTAGATACAATAATGCCGATTTCCGACTTCCCAAATTTATCAGGTTGATCCGGCTTATTTTGGCCGGCATCTTTTAAGGCCAGTGCAACAGCCGAAAGCCCGAGTTTTGAAAACTTATCCATTCGGCCAAAGCGTGGAAAGGGGGTATCAAAGGCTGATTGTCTCGAAATCTCCGGCAATTGACCGGCTGCCATGACAAATCTGCGGGCTGGTTTTTTGCACAGACCTTTCCCATACCCTGGGCCTGACGTTGTTATCCAGCCTATTCCTGTAATTACAGCAATCATGATTTTTTCCTTACGTTTCGCTAGTTTTTCTTGTGCTTATCGAATTAAATATATGCCGTATGTTGTTAGCGAGCGTTTAAAGTTGCAGTGCGCCTTCGGAGGATTAATTGACATCCCAAAGCTCCCTGAAAATTTGTATCCCTTATGCATTGGCAGAGATTCTGTCTCCCCATCTCCCTGTCTTTCTTAGGCAATCTGGCTTCACAATATTGATAAATTAAATTCCTCTGAAAATTAGCGAAAGGTGTGTTTTCCTTTTCCCAATACAATTGCTGCATTAACACCGCCAAACCCTGAGTTCGTCGTCAGCATACAGTCTCCTGAGATAGCCATGGAGCTGGAGCTGACTCTTCCTTTGGTGCCGGTTTCCGGACTGGAAAAACCAGCGGTCGGCAGAAGGGTCTGCTTTGAAAGCATCTCAAGGCAAAGGGCAATTTCAATACCGCCTGCTGCGCCCAAAGTATGTCCTATAGCACCTTTTACCGAATGAATCGGAAATCTGCGGTCGCCAAACAAATAGTTAAAAGCCGTCAACTCCATCATATCATTGTACCTTGTTCCTGTGCCGTGAGCACTGA
Source organism: uncultured Desulfobacterales bacterium (assembly GCA_964600725.1). Taxonomy (GTDB): domain Bacteria; phylum Desulfobacterota; class Desulfobacteria; order Desulfobacterales; family CAZRLQ01; genus CAZRLQ01. Next base: position 4,059 of record CAZRLQ010000168.1, on the reverse strand, counting down.
TTGCGGCAACATCTTCCGGGTCAAGATTTGCGACTTTGAGCGCACGGTGAACAGCTTGTATCAGACCTGCTCCGTCCTTGGCAGGTGCCGTAATATGGGCTGCATCATTCGATACCCCCCATCCCATGATTCTTCCCATACAGGTCCGCCGGTTTTTACGGGCATAATTCTCATTCATCAATAAAATGGCTGCGGCGCCTTCTCCCAGAGTCAAGCCGTTCCTCTCACTGTCAAAAGGACGACAAGGCTCCGGAGAGAGTGCCTGCAAAGAAGAAAAACCTGACAAGACAAACTCGGTAACAAGGTCCAGACAGCAAACCAGTACCGTTTCCACCCTGCCTGAGGCTATCAGCAAAGCACCCCTGGCAGCGGCAATGGTGGAGGAAGCGCAAGCCGCACAGATATTGATGCCTTTACTGTTTAAACCGAGCCTTCGGGAAATAATATCCGGAAGATATGAAGGCAGGATATCACCGGAGTCAGCCGGAATATTTCGGCACAATCTTTCAAAATTGTCGATTCCCGACTTTGTGGAAGCTGTAATCAGAAATGAGTCCGCAGGAACAACGCCAAAATCGGCAAACAGATAATCGAGCAAGGTATGCAGCATGCTCTGGTATCCTGACGACGGCAGATCTTCAATGCATGCTGCGATTTTTGCATTGTAATTGAAAACCGGAAACCTGTTTACCAGTTTAATGGCAGTCTGTCCCGCAATAAGCCTGCTATATAAAGTTTCCAGGTTATCAGCCAATGCCGTCACGGCAGCAGTTTTTGTAATCCAGACCTGATTCATTCTTTTTTCCCATTTATCTAAAATACTCGTAGTTTCTCAATAAGTTCTGGCAGCGGTGGAGAAATCCCCCTCAATATCCCTTTGGCTTTTGAATTCCATTACGCTTAGCGTATCCGGAAAAAACTTCTTCACCTGCTTTACACTCATCTTCAGCGCATTGGCATCAATCACCGGCAAGCGTTCAGGGTCATGCTCCATGAAAGCGCACCTGAACCTGTCAGTCGCACTGAAGACAGTTGGCCATCGGTTCTCAAAGCCATATAGAAATTTATAACTTTACTTTGGCTGAAAAACCTTTGTCTTAAGGGAGCTGTAGCTCAGAGGTTCCTTGAAGTACGCTCTCTGCTCTGCGAATCCTTCACAGTATTTTTTCCACTTTTCTGCAATTGTCGGATTGTCAGCCATCAGTTTCTTGGTGACCCGATTGGCTTCCTGTTTTTTGTAGAAGCGGAATCCGGAATCGTAATCCAAGAAAAACTCCTGGAAGTTGGGTTTGGCAATATCCCGCGGCGGATTGCCGACAGTTGCAGGAAATCCGCTTTGAAATGATGAATTCTGAATGGTGAATATTCGGGTTTTTTATTTACCGTTTTAAAGAAATCAAATAAAAGCAGGACCGAAAATCGTACGATATTTCTGCTGAGTTCTGCGTCCCGTGCAAATAGTTCCAGCAGATTTAGATGTACGGAATCCGTTTGACGGGCCAGCTTCGCGGCCCACTCCTTTTGGTCTTTATATTCATGGGTCAGGACGATGCACGCCCTTCCACGGGGGCGGGAGGGCATGCCTCTCACGAGTTCGCTTGACTCTTCCGTAAACAGAGCATCGCTCATTTGTAAAATATCATTTGAAAAGACGCGGCAAGTCCTTCTTTTACACCGATCTTTGTTTCACAGCCTGGTTTTTCTTTAATCAGATGTTCTATGCATAAAACTTCTATATTCTGATCTGGACCGATTGGAATACGAAACCTCGCGTTTTGCACAGAGGCCGGTTTTAAAGGATATCCCTTTTTCTCTTCCATCAGAACCAGTGCCGTCAATATCTGCACAAAAGCCGGAAGCACCGGATGTCCGGGAAAATGCCCTGCGAATCCAGAAAAATCACTGGTAAAACAGAAATGTTTTATTACTGTATCTTGGTTGATTGATTTTATCTCATCTACAGCCGATGAAATAATAGCTTTTTTTAACTTGTTCATGGAATTTCATGTTTCAACTTTTTGCCGAGAAAGGGAGCAAAATGATACCATTGCAGAAAATATTGGCCAAGGGTTTGCTCCAGGATATCTGCATATTTTTGAGCCGACCTGCCGATGGCTTCATCCCTGTCTGATCGGGAACTGGCTTTCACATATATGGGCGCTGTTGCTGTCAATTGATACCTGTTTCTTCCTATCCTGAAAGAAAAAAAGATAAATATGGGCGCGCCGGAAAGAAGTGCCAAAATATAGGGAGTCATTGGAAGAAAGACCTCATGGCCAAGAAATTTAACCGGAACAACCCGCTGATTTTCATTCCAGACAACATCTCCGGTTAAAGAAACAAATCCTCCATTTTTCAAAAAATTTAACCCTTCAACCAGCTCAAAGGACGAACCGCCACCTTTATCTGATGAAATAATCCTTATCCCGTTTTGAGAAAGAGTATCTTTTTGAATTCGTTCAATCTGTTCTTTATATTTGCTGCCCATATAAAGGAGCAGTCTTAAGCTCTTTAATCTTTTTTTTAAAAGATGAGCTGCGATTTCCCAGTTGCCCATATGAGACATCAGAATAATTCCTCCGGCCTTGCTTTTCTCTTGCTTTTCAATATGTTCAAACCCTTTGGAGGTATATGAAATAGCATTGGACTCTTTGAGCAAGAACCTGTCAAGAAAGATATACTTAAAATTCTGATACTGTTTCCAGCTGCAGCAAATGTGGTAAAACCGGCTCCTGCCAGGAAAAAGCGATTGATAAAATCGAATGCTGACATATACTTTGAACGGAGAAAAGAGAAAAAAACAGGCGGAAATCAGCCAGGAAAACATTATAAATAGCCATACACCCATAAACTTAGAGATAATAATCAGGATATTGTAAAATAATCTTTGCATTTATGACCGGATTTTTTGATAAGTAAAGCAGGTTATATTTAGTAATGAGTATTGAGAAGTTATCACAAATTCGCGTTCTGTTATAACCCACATTTCGCTCTTTTCGCTCTAACTATTTGAATTTATTAAACCCTAATATTCAGATATATAAAAGAGCATCAAAAACTTGCTTAATTTTCAAAGTGTTACAGAGACAAGCAAAATGCAGGTTATAAATGACATTGACTTAAGAATATTTTGTATAAGCGTACTTTTTAACCGTTATTGAGTTATGAATTATTGAACTCCTGACTCACAACTCACCTCTCACAACCAATCTCACCATAAATATGAACCTTTTGTGAAGTCCATATGCCAAGAATATTGAAGATCTCAAGATCTGCGAAATATACTTTCTCAAAACCGTTTCTTTTTGCGATATCTCCAATGGCATTGGATTTAAGTTTTGCGTAAAACCCATAATCAGAAACAGGTTCCTTTATCTTGATAATCATCTTTCCGGCATGAATAGACGTTACAGATGTATTGTCAAGATTCTTTGTCAAGGGTATTCTGATATGGGCAAAAACGATTCCCTGCAAAGAATTACTGCCGCATCCTGCTAAGAAGAAAAGAGATAAAAAAAGAACAGATGCCGAACACTTCATATAAAGGGTTGCTTTTATATGCAAAATCATTTTTCTCCTTTGTCGGGTCAGTCCCCGTAAACAACAACGCTCCATCTGGTATAGAGCCCTAACAGGATCTGTTGAACTTCCTGATCCGCATGCTTCATAATTTTGATGTTTCCATTTTTAGCTGCGGCCGCGTAACTCGCGTCTCCCCATGACACAAGCCATAAGAGGCTGTAAGCTTTTGCGGTTCCAATCTTTGATCCAAAGTCAGTATTGTTGATATCGACATCATAGGGAGTCTTGATATTGACAAAAGCGCAACTGACGGCAAAGAATAAGATGATAAACAGAATAATTAATTTAATCCAGTATTTCAATTTAAGCTCCTTGTAACTTCTTGAAAAGTTTGGGCAAGAATGGAGAAATCCCTTCAGTCCCCCATTTTTTCAAAGGTCTTTTAAAAAGTATTAACCGCTTTTGCCTTGTTCTGATTAATGTAAAACCTAAAACCTGCATAAACTATTTTCAAAAAGAAAATTATGCTTTTAATAT
>CAZRLQ010000167.1:0-5379 GCA_964600725.1 uncultured Desulfobacterales bacterium | reverse complement strand
ACACAAACCAGTTTGTACCAAACCAGGGGGCTGTCCGAGAGCGGCTGCTTTCAGCAATTTCGTTGCCTGCCTGTGCCGGGTTGCGCACATGCAGGTTCAGACAGATCAGTCGAAAAATAATTTTACATGAGGCAAAATACCAGTGCTATATTTTGGACTTTCCATACTATACCTTGCGAAAAATTTCTTGTTTTTGGGCGGCTTCCTGTTACAAAAATTTTTAAATTAGCGCACCTTCGGTGCGAACATAATTGCCTACGAGTGAACTAAAGTATATTAAAGTGCCTAAGGTTATGGAAATTCCTATACTGTTGAATTACCCAAAAAGGAATAGAATTAATGATCGAGCTCGATTTTAATAAGATTAACGGACTTGTACCAACAGTGGTTCAGGATTATAAAACAGGTGAAGTCTTAATGCTTGCATTTATGAACAAAGAAGCATGGGAAAAAACATTGTCTACAGGAAAAGCTACTTACTACAGCCGCAGCAGGCAGACTCTCTGGATAAAGGGAAGCACTTCGGGAAATCAGCAGATTGTAAAAGAGATCAGGATAGATTGTGATGATGATACAGTTCTTTTAAAAGTTGAGCAGATCGGTGGCGCGGCTTGTCATACCGGCCATAAAAGCTGTTTTTTTCGTAAAGTTGAAGATGATGGTACGCTTAAGATTTTGGGAAATCCATTATTTGATCCAAACAAGGTCTATAATAACTCGACTGATGCCGGCTGAAACCGGTAAGGCTAATAGGTTTTCCAAAAAGATGTTAGTTAAAAAAAAAATATCTAAAACTCTGTTCAAGTTTTTTGAGCTATTCAAAAATCATCTTTATATAACCTACTGATTTTATTAGTCTGATGTATTTGAAAGAGCTTTTTTGTATTCCAATAAATTCAGTAACTTATAAAAAAACCTGATCATCGGGTAAAAGTTAGGTGTTATAAATGGTTTCAAAACGTACTGAAGAGATAAGCTCCTTTATAGTGATGGACGTCCTTGAAAAAGCGCATGAAATGGAGCGCAGCGGAATAAATATTATTCACCTCGAGGTAGGCGAGCCTGATTTTGATACTCCCAAATGCATTAAGGAAGCTGCGTGCAAAGCACTTGATAACGGCCATACCCATTACACCCACAGTCTTGGAATGATCGAACTCAGAGAAGCGATAAGTGAATATTATAATACAACATACAATGTGTCGGTTGATCCCGGTCAGATTGTAATATCTTCAGGCACTTCCCCTGTTATGTTTGTGATGTTTTCCGTATTGCTTGAAAAAGGTGATCAGGTAATAATTTCAGATCCGCATTATTCCTGTTACCCGAATTTTATAACATTTATGCAGGGCAAGCCGGTTACCGTACCTGTTTATGAAGAAGACGGCTTTCAATACAGGCCGGAATCAATAAGAAAAAAGATTACAGAAAAGACAAAAGCTATATTTATTAACTCTCCATCAAATCCAACCGGCAATCTTTTAAATGAAAACCGCATGAGAGCCATCGCTGATCTCTCTTTAAAGCCCGGTTCACCATATATTATTTCTGATGAAATTTATCATGGTCTTGTTTACGAAGGAAAAGAGCATTCAATTTTAGAATTCACAGATAAGGCCTTTGTGTTAAACGGTTTTTCAAAACTTTATGCCATGACAGGACTCAGATTAGGGTACCTGATTGCGCCAAAGGAATTCATTCGTCCCATACAAAAAGTTCAGCAAAACTTTTTTATTTCAGCCAACGCAATGGTTCAGATTGCTGGAATTTCCGCACTAAGGGAAGCAAAAGCAGATGTGGAAAAAATGAAAATCATCTACAATAAGCGAAGAAAATATATGATACATCGTTTAAGGGAACTCGGCTTTGGTATTACCGTAGAACCCACAGGTGCTTTTTATGTTTTTGTAAACGCAAAGCATATATCAACCGATTCTTACAAACTCGCTTTTGACATACTGGAAAAGGCCCATGTGGGGGTGACGCCCGGTATAGATTTCGGAAAGAACGGAGAAGGATACTTGAGATTTTCATATGCAAACTCAATGGAGAATATAACCGGGGGGATGAATAGGCTGGAAAGATACCTTAATGAAAATAAAAACCGCTCAATTTGTTAAAAGCGCTGTCAAACCGTCACAGTATCCGCCCGGTGTAATACCGGAGATAGCTTTTACAGGGCGTTCCAATGCGGGGAAATCTTCGCTTATCAACATACTGGTAAACCAGAAACAACTGGTTAAGACAAGCCGCACGCCTGGACGCACCCAGCTTATTAATTTCTTTTTAATTAATAACCAATTTATGTTTGTCGATCTTCCAGGATATGGATATGCAAAAGTTCCTCCAAAGATAAAAAAAAAATGGGGGCCGATGATTGAAACATATCTTTCAGGCAGAAAGATACTGAAAGGTGTGATATTAATTATGGATATCCGGCGTATTCCCGGCCGCCAAGAACAAAATTTCATTGGCTGGCTTGATTATTTCAATATTCCTGCGATTCTGGTACTTACAAAATCTGATAAGCTCTCAAAAACAAAACAGATAAGACAACGATATACCATAGCAAAGTTCCTTTCTGTTGAGATTGATAAATTAATTCTCTTTTCCGCTAAATCCCGCCATGGAAAAGAGGATATTTTAGATGCTGTGGAGAGACTCGTAAGTCCTGAAGAGCCAGAAGAGGCTGTTTGAATGTCGGCAAAGACGGCTTGAAGTAGAGATGCATAAATGGGTAACTTGTTTTGGTCTCATCCCTTAACAGAATCTTAATGGATTAGGCCCGAGTTTTTTGACCCTGTCCGTCATTAACTGTACGGTTTCGGCAAACAGTTTTGCGTCTGAGGCGCCGATATGAAACATTTCCAGTCTGTCTCCGCCCAGTCCGATTTCATCAAGCAAGGTTTTTGTATGCATCACCCGCTCATACGCCCTTATATTTCCTTCCAGGAAATGACAGTCTCCGACCTCTCACCCCCCTACAAAAACAGCATCTGCCCCGGCTTCAAAAGCCTTTAGCAGATGAATAATTTCTACCTTTCCTGTACAAAGATATTTTATAACCCTGACCGAATCAGGGTATTGCAATCGCTGTGAACCAGCCATATCTGCAGCCGTATATGTACAATAAGTGCATAAAAGAGCCAGAACTTTTGGTTGAAAATTTTTCATTATCTTTCCAATCTGTTAGATGAAACAATGGGAAAATCCTCCTTTTTCAAAAAGGGGGGAGCAGAGTGGCTGCCCGCACTTATCGAGAGGTTACTTATCACCTTTTATCATAAATCCTTCTGCTACAATGGTTGTCTGAATCTGACCCGCCTGTCTGCGCCTGAAATTTCTGATTCTTAATTCTCTTATGGCCAAGAGTTTTGCGGAAGTCTCAATTTTATACAGAATTTCCTTAAGCTGCCTGGTTGTAGAAGCGAATGTAAACTGAACCAGTATGCCGAGATATTTCTCTTTTTCAGTTTCCTCCGGCTTTAAAACCCTCATGGTCTTTATCCCCACTTGACTTTCACCGGTCATCTTTTTCAAGATATTTTGAAGCTCCACCGCAGCCAGTGCGGACGTTTTTCCCTTCAGAAGAGCGGATTCCGCCCTGTCAAGGGTTCGATTAAGGGATATGAGCTTTTTCTCAAAAACGTTTTTTTCTTGTACTAACTGTCGGTATTTGAAAAGCTTCTTCTTTTTAAGTAAAATTTCTTCTTGAGATGAATAAAAAAAATCAAGCCCTGGAGAAAACCTGTAGATTAGGCCAAGCAAAAGCAGAGCTGTGCCTGCAATTAAAATATATCTTTTTTCTTTGTTGATTTTGAAACCAAACATTAAGGCATCTTTCATTTAACGGTTTGCACTTGAAGGCTGAGAACAAAAGCCCAAAGGAAAATTGCGTCTGCTCTGCTTAAAACATCTATTTTATCTTGACACCTATCTTAAATCTTTCCTTTCCATCTTTTCCCTTGGTAATTGTGGATAAGAAAACAACATCGTAAAAAAGAGGGCTGGTTTCTAAAACAGGAATTAATTCAGACGCAGCTTCCGCATAGCCATCCAATGTTATACTCTTGTCTTTGAAACTGAAACTTTGCACCCATGCGGTCTCAGGAATATTCGAGCTGAGTTCTTTTAAAATGTCTAATGCAGATACATAATCTTTCTCCAGCCCATTAAGATAATCTATCCTCTCTTCGATCTTCTTAAGCTCTGATCGAATTTGATCGATATCGGCAACCCGGGTCAACAAGTCACTAATCTGTGTATCTAATCTGTTTAATAACAATCTCTGGTGAAGTATATTACTTCCACCCCATGAAATAGCGGACAGAATAACCAAGCCTATAAGTACAAACATCATGTAATAGAGTATTTTGTTCGGCCTTTTCCTGAATTTTTCCGGGAAAAGATTCATTTGCATCTGTACCTTGCAAAGTCCTTTCAATGCAAGGCCGAAAGCAGGGACAAGTTCAGGTGAGGGAACCCCCATATTTGAAGATATCTCTGAAAAGTCAATAAAATTGACGTATAATCCGCTCTCCTCCTTAATTATATTATAAATTTCCCTGTCAGTGTCAAAGCCGTAAAAAGCCAGTCGGATACGTTCATCATCTTTACCCGCAGCGGCCTTTAAGGGTTTTAACGCCTCTTTTATCTGATTTTTCGTATCATCATAATCCCCTGCAATTTCCGCTCTTCTTGAATAGATCAAAAACCTCTTTTTTATTAAGTTAATTTCCAAACTTTTATCTTTTTGATAAGCAATGGCAAAAGTATTTTCAGCAGCATTATTTTTATGCAAAAAGAAATCAGCAACTGCGGTGGAACCGGTTTCTATTCCGGATATACCGACAGAGATTCTGTCTTTTAAATCAAAATAAGGATCTATAGCCTTTTTTTTGGCAACAATTACCAAAACTTTCAGCCGGTTATTTTTCTTATCCTCTGAAATAATCTGGAAATCAAAGTACATATCATCAGCAGAAAGCGGGACATATTTCTCCATTTCAAAAGCAAGTGTTTCTTTAAGATTCTCCTTCACGACCAGAGGAAACTCTATTTCTTTTAAAATTGTCAATTCACCCGGAATGCCTAAAAAAATGTTTGTGGATACGATTCCATATCTTTCCATAAAGTCATTTACAAGATCACCGACACGATTTAATCTTTCTTTTAACGGCCTTTCTTTTTCCAGATTATAAACTTCATGGGCCTTAGGCTCTGCCCCTTTAAATGAATTTTTAAGAAAGACAATGGAAACAAGATCATCTGTTATGTTTATTCCTAAGCTTGACTGGAAAATCAAATAGCTGCCTCCATTTTATCCTTTAATCCACTGCAAAACCAGGTACCTGTCTTTCAGCTTCAAATCTATTTTTA